>NZ_FOLE01000048.1 GCF_900112255.1 Flexibacter flexilis DSM 6793 | reverse complement strand
CCCCTATCACCAAATACTTCTGATTCGGAAGCTGCTGAACATACGCATTGTATATCTTCGCATAGGTCGGAGTACTATAAAAAATATGCTCACGCACCACATTCCCACTCGTATCCAACTCCATGCCCCACACAGAACTATTCACACTGCCCGATACCCAATAATGGCCATTGGCCATACCTTCCACATAATAACCCTCTGTGTAAAGGCCATAGTTATAGTACTTTGTCCATGCCACACTACCATCCGATCGCATACGCGTTACAAAACAATCCCATGCCATGCCCGATACACTACTTCCCTGAGTCTGACCTGTTAGTAATACATCTCCATTAGACATAGACTTTAAGAATACTACGTACATAAATGGTACATTCGGATTGCTCGATTCTATGATATAGTGACCTAATTCTAAACTATTCGTATCTAATTTATATAAATGAATATCCGAATCAAAGTACGCACCCTGCGCAGCTAGCCATACAACACTATTATCTGCATGGTCTTGCCCTAATACTGCCATCCCTGACGTTAAATTATGATTCGTAAAATGCAACGTATCTCCTGCTCCACTTAATTTCAGCGTATAAAGACCACCATACGAGGACGTATTTTGACTATATCTATTCATCGTACCTGCTACTAAATAGTTAGAGGAATTGGACTGTTTTACGATACTCGTCGCATAATCCATTCCGATAAAACCATACGCCTTCTCCCACAATACCGATTGACTATAAACAACTTTGCTTAAAAACAGCAGTAATAACAATAGTAGATTTCTTCGCATAATCTTACGCTTTTGATTGAATAAATGGGGCAAGAAACTAAACGTCCCTTGCCCCATTTGGCTTGGTTAATGAATCACGGATAATGGATGACTTACGCCATCTACTTTGAGTACGTAAATACCTGTACGAAGTGAGTTCAAAGACATTTCTGTTTGCTCACTCTGCGATACCTCGCGGTGCAACAACTGACCCGTAACACTCATCAGTTCTATGACGCTACCCGCCTT
>NZ_FOLE01000047.1 GCF_900112255.1 Flexibacter flexilis DSM 6793 | reverse complement strand
GATTATTACCGCAACCGCGATAGCTTTTGGCCTGAGTATTTGGAAAAAAACATTTGGCTACAATTTCGCGGCCATGCCAAAACAACCAGTCTGCAAAGCCCTGAATACCTCTTTGCCTTGTGTGCAGGCAGCAGCGTTGTTTTTACCTACTATTTGGCCGACGGTAGCACCGTTTCTTACTCATGGATTTGCGACCCGTTGCGGCTTCATGCCATGCCTATCATGGAAAATGCGCCCACCAATACGGTTAGGATTATGGCGCAAATGCAGCGTGCGGCGACTGTTTACGGTGAGCCATTGATTTGGCTCATTGACCAGCAGCCCCAGCAACAAGAACGTTATGTGATGTTCAGAAACCAATACGGCATCATGGAAACAGTTCGTTGCACAGGTGAGCTGTCCGAAGAATACGAGCGAGCCACCACCGTACTTTCCACGCGCTATGTCAAACACAACGAACATCTTAGCATTGCCCCCTCTTTTGTGTGGAAGTCCGCCGAGAGCCAGCGCAAAGACATTCTTTCTACGGGTTGGATTACGGTGGCTTACCGTCAATACTTGGCCGAGCAGCTCACAGGTAGCACAGAAGCCTATTTGTACGAGGCCGAATCGGGCGCGTTAATTCCTATCAATATCACTTCTAAAAAACTCGAATCGTTCCAAGATAATGAGTTTATGGCCGCGCTTTCACTGGAATTTAATTATTTGATTTAATGGAACTTACAATAAGAACAACCGACGGACGCAACATTGACCTTGCACCCGATACCAGCCTTTCTTTTGACCTCAAAAACACTGCTTTCGATTCGGAAGTATTGTTGGGCAGTTATTCCTTGCCCGTGAATTTACCGCCCACACCTAACAATCGGCTATTGTTTGGGTTTCCCGAAAACCCCGCCAGTAAAAGTGCTGTATATCAATTGGAAGTGATTGTTTCTTACGGTGCTTTCAACATGATTGGAACGCTCAAGCTCAAAAAGGTAAGTGCCAAACAATATACCACCGTGATTTTGGTCGGCATTTCCAACGCTTCGGATGTTTTGAAAAATACCATGCTGCCCGA
>NZ_FOLE01000046.1 GCF_900112255.1 Flexibacter flexilis DSM 6793 | reverse complement strand
TCCATGGCGCACTGCCCGTCAACACCACACTCAAATTCGCACTGCCACCAGAACATATATTACCTGTACCCGACAAACTCGCCGTTGGTAGTGGTTTTACCGTTACATCTACTGTTATAGTATTTCCACTACAACCATTTGCACTAGAATTTATAGTATAACGTACTACACCTGAGCCTGTTAGTATTTGGGCAATGGTACTACCACTACCTGCTGAAAAACCACTCACTGTTCCACTTACCAAACTGGCTGTCCAGCTCATAGTCGTAGTGGGTACTGTACTCGTCAAGGCTATATTAGTTGCTCCTCCACTACACAATGTCTCACTAGATGGTGTCGCTGTTATTACTGGCAATGGTTTTACTGTTACTGTCGCACTACCTGAAACAGTGCCTGTACAGTTCGCATCACTCACACTCACCAAATTGTATGTCGTCGTTGTACTTGGACTTACACTAATTGTATGTGGCGATACCAATATATTATTTACGGTTACATTTCCTGTGCCGTCATTATACACCAAACTCCATGGGGCTGTTCCCGTCAACACCACACTTAAACTCGCACTGCCACCAGCACATATATTACCTGTACCCGACAAACTCGCAGTTGGAGCTTGTTTCACTGTTACATCTACTGTTATAGTACTTCCACTACAACCATTTGCAGTGGCCGTAATTGTATAACGAACTACTCCAATGCCCGTAAGTGTCTGAGCTATAGTGCTGCCACTGCCTGCTGAAAAACCTGATACACTGCCACTTATGCCTGATGCCGTCCAGCTAAACGTAGCACCCGCTACACCACTCGTCAATGCTATGTTCGTACTTGTCCCACTACAGATTGCATCACTTGGTGGGGTAGCTATTACATTTGGCAACGGATTTACTGTTACTGTTGCACTACCTGATACAGTGCCCGTACAATTCGCATCACTTACACTCACCAAATTGTATGTCGTCGTTGTACTCGGACTTACACTGATTGTATGTGGCGAAGTTAAGATATTATTGACTGTTACATTTCCTGTACCGTCATTATACACCAAATTCCATGGGGCACTGCCCGTCAAGGCTATACTAATGCTGCTACTTGCTCCACTACAAATAGTGCCAACACCCGAAAGGGTTGCTGTTGGTAATGGTTTTACCGTTATA
>NZ_FOLE01000045.1 GCF_900112255.1 Flexibacter flexilis DSM 6793 | reverse complement strand
TGGCGCAGTCGCCCATGAACAGTTTCGGCATTCATGGACTTGTCTTTGTGCGCGGAGGTGCTGCTAAACCTGTAATAAGGATACAGTTGGTTCCTGCCTTTACTCCAACCCGCCAACAAACAATTTCCGTCTTCATCCGTCAAAAAACCTTTCAAAGGGAAGTCCTCCGACAAGCCTGCGGGGACAATGTTCGGGCGTTTTTGGTGCAATTTCTCTTGAATTTTTTGGTAAGTCTCCAACGAAATCAGGGCTTCATGTCTGGCCTTACGAAAGGGAATATTTCGTGTTCGGCTGGTGCCAAATTTGTTTTTGCTGGTTTTCTGATAATGAATATGACCAGTGTAAGCCAGTTGATTAAGAATGTTACTGGTGGCATTGAGGCTGATTCCGCTTTTGGCTTTCTTGGAAATACATTGCTGCGAAAGCAGTCCTTGGCTGTTCCAAAAATCTTTCAACTGCCTTATCGTTTGTATTTTATCGCTGGCGTAGGCTTCCAATCCTTCTTTGACCAAACTCGCTTCGGGTTCTTTGAACACGATTACTTTTCCGCCGTTGGGAGATTTAATGTGCTGATAGCCAAGCGGTGGAGTTCGTGGCCAATAGCCATCCATCATGCGGGCGTGCTGACGCGAAAAGACTCTTTCCGCGTTTTGTCTGCGAAAAAACTCCGCTTGCAAGGCCATGATTCCTTCCGAAAATCTGCCTGTGGCCGTGTTGTCGAAGGTCATTTTGACGGTTACAAAAGACAAACCCAATCTTTCCAACTCCTGTTTGATTTGCATGTGTACCACAATATCGCGGGCGATGCGGTCAATGTCATCACACAAAAAATATAAGATTTTGTTGGGGTTTTTGGCATTATGCAAAGCCACAAACTGGTACAAACTCAACAAAGCGGGTCTTTCCAGCAATCCGCCCGAAACGCCTTCTTCCTTGAAAACCTGTACCACATTCCAGCCTTTGGCTTGGGCGTACTGACGGCAGGCAATTTCTTGACCGTCCAAGCCCGCACCGTTTTGCACCTGAAGGTCGGAGGAAACACGACAATAAATAACTGCATTAACCATGATGTAGAGAAAAAGGGCTAAAGAAAAAGGCGGCTTTCACCGCCTGATTATACGCAATTGCAAGGCAGTAGCAAGAGCAAAATCATTTCTTTATGA
>NZ_FOLE01000044.1 GCF_900112255.1 Flexibacter flexilis DSM 6793 | reverse complement strand
CTCACGCAGCTACCTGAAATCACACTTACTGTATAGGTATCGGGTAACAAACCACTCATATCTTGGCTCGTACCTACTACCGTTCCTGCACTGTTCGTCCATGAATAAACATAGCTACCTGCCGATGGACTGACACTCAAATCTATACTGCCATCTCCTGCTCCGCACAAGCTCTCATCCACTTTCGTTACTGACAACGTAAATGGACTTGGATCACTCAACGTTACCGTTAATGTCGCAGTACAAGTGCCTTGACTTACCACTACCGTGTACGCTCCTGCACTCAAACCACTTATATCTTCACTTGTACCTACTACTACGCCTGAACTGTTAGTCCAGCTATATGTATAAGTGCCAACAGGACTTACACTCAAATTGATGCTACCGTCTGCGCCACTACATACACTCGGATTTACTACGCTCGATGACAACGCAAAGCCTACTGATCCACCATTGATCACCACACTCGTCGTGCTCACGCAGCTACCTGAAATCACACTTACTGTATAGGTATCGGGCAACAAACCACTCATATCTTGGCTCGTACCAACCACCGTTCCTGCACTGTTAGTCCATGAATAAACATAGCTACCTGCCGATGGACTGACACTCAAATTGATACTGCCATCTCCTGCTCCACACAAGCTCTCATCCACTTTCGTTACTGACAATGTGAATGGACTTGGATCACTCAACGTTACACTTAAACTCGAAGTACAAGTGCCTTGACTTACCACTACCGTGTAAACTCCTGCACTCAAACCACTTATATCTTCACTTGTACCTACTACTACGCCTGAACTGTTAGTCCAGCTATATGTATAAGTGCCAACAGGACTTACACTCAAATTGACGCTACCGTCTGCGCCACTACATACACTCGGATTTACTACACTCGATGACAACGCAAAGCCTACTGATCCACCATTGATCACCACACTCGTCGTGCTCACGCAGCTACCTGAAATCACACTTACTGTATAGGTATCGGGCAACAAACCACTCATATCTTGGCTCGTACCAACCACCGTTCCTGCACTGTTAGTCCATGAATAAACATAGCTACCTGCCGATGGACTGACACTCAAATCTATACTGCCATCTCCTGCTCCGCACAAGCTCTCATCCACTTTCGTTACTGACAACGTAAATGGACTTGGATCACTCAACGTTACCGTTAATGTCG
>NZ_FOLE01000043.1 GCF_900112255.1 Flexibacter flexilis DSM 6793 | reverse complement strand
GCCAGCTCTACGCCGACGGCATACCCGCACCAAATGTTCAGAAACTTTCCGTGGTCAGGTAATTAATTGAAAGATAACACCAAAGCTGCTTTCCCAAAGGCAGCTTTTTTTTGTATCATTGTACTTTGTTTAAACACTTTCTACCCCCATGCAAAAACGCCTTCTTACCTCCCTGCTCCTACTCTTGGGCTACCTGCTGCCCGCCCAAAACATCGAATGGGTAAAGCCCATCAAAAAGAAAAACACGCAATTTGCCTTAGATATTACTCCTTCCCAAAATAAAGGGTTTTGGATTGCTGGAAGAGAAGGTAATAAAACCTTCTTGGCCGCAGTCGATAGCCTTGGCGATACACTCTGGACAAAAAGTTACCAAAATTTACATCCTCAATCTTATTATTTAAACAGTGTATTTCCTGCCCCTGCTGGACATTATCTTACTGGGGCTATGGGAGTTGGTTCCTATCATTCTGGTGGAAATACTTATGACACTTCACTCCCTTTCTTGTGGTATGTGGACTATACAGGTGAAATCATTTGGGAAAGCAATAATCTCTTGGATAGCTGTGGAGATGTCTCTATTAATGATGCCATCATCCTTAGTAATGGCAATATCATTATGGTGGGGCAGTTTACCATTTTAAACGCTTTTACTTGTTCTTCTTCTCTGGTCTCTTTTGCCGTTTGTGTGAACCCTGATGGTCTCAAACTTTGGGCGAAGCAATACCCACAAAGCGGAGCTACAAACTATATCACGCAAGTACTTCAGCTACCCAACGGACATTTGTTCTGCTCGGGAGCCGAATCCGGACACGGACTCATGGGACTCGAAATCGACCAAAACACGGGCAATCTCATACAAACTCGCAACCTTTTGCCTCCTGCACTGGCCTCCATCAATGCTAATTTCTACTATGCTTACCTCAACCAAATGACCGACGGAAGTCTTATGCTCTCTGGAAGCTATTATCCCATTGCAGGCGGAACGGGTGGCTCTTATCTGGCGCACCTTAGCCCTAACTTTGAATTTTTGTGGGAAAAAATGGGAACAGGTGTAAACAAACACACCGTCGAGATGCAAAACCAAAAAGTTTTGGTGGAAAGTATAGGAATTGCCCCATATAATAAAATACTATTCTTACACCTATTAGACATTAATACAGGCGATACTACTTGGACCGTGCAAGTTGGCGATACCTG
>NZ_FOLE01000042.1 GCF_900112255.1 Flexibacter flexilis DSM 6793 | reverse complement strand
GCAGAACATACTGTATTTTTTATGCTACTTGTTGCATTATAAAGTGTCAGAACATTATTCACGAAATTATCTGGCGATTGCAACGGCGGATTAAATGTCCAAACAACAGATTGTCCATTAATCGAATCGGCTAACGTAACGCTTGCGCCATGACAAATATTTGTGTCTTTTAGTGCAACGGATGGCGGAATTGACACAACAACCGTATCCACGACTGTACAGCCTGTGGCTAATACGGTTCTAATCATTAAATATTTGTATTTCGTTGTCTGATTAGAGTTATTGCTTGCCATAAAAATCGGATTGCTTATAGTAGAATCATTTAGATAAGTACCTGGAAACCAATGATAGGAATAATTCGCATTGACATTTGTTCCAATGTTTACTGGTTGACTGTCACAGGTTTGTATGTAAATCGTTGGATTTACTATCATTGAAGAATATACAGAAATCATCAAACTATCCGCACACGAAATATTGCTGGCAGAACATACTGTATTTTTTATGCTACCAGTTGCATTGTAAAGCGTCAGGACATTATTCACGAAATTATCTGGCGATTGCAACGGCGGATTAAATGTCCAAGTAACAGATTCTCCATTAATCGAATCGGCTAACATAATGCTTGCGCCATGACAAATATTTGTATCTTGAAATACGACATTAGGCGCAACAGATACGGCAACCGTATCTACCACCGAACAGCCCGTAGAGACCAATGTTCTGGTCAGATAATATTTTTGAACCAATACACTATTGCCTGTATTTGAAATACTTACCGTTGGGTTACTGATATTCGGATTAGTCAAATTATTGGCTGGCGACCACTGATAAGAATAATTCGCATCGGCAACCGTACCGATACTTACAGGTTGATTGCTACACGTTTGAAACAAAGCTGTCGCGTTGGGCTGCAATTTTGGATATACGCCAACCTGCAAACTATCCGCACACGGAATATTGCTGGCAGAACATACTGTATTTTTTATGCTACCTGTCGCATTATAAAGCGTCAGAACATTATTCACGAAATTATCTGGCGATTGTAACGACGGACTGAATGTCCAAACAACAGATTGTTCATTAATCGAATCGGCTAACGTAACGCTTGCGCCATGACAAATATTTGTATCTTGAAATACGACATTAGGCGCAACAGATACGGCAACCGTATCTACCACCGAACAGCCCGTAGAGACCAA
>NZ_FOLE01000041.1 GCF_900112255.1 Flexibacter flexilis DSM 6793 | reverse complement strand
CTCGATGACAACGCAAAGCCTACTGATCCACCATTGATCACCACACTCGTCGTGCTCACGCAGCTACCTGAAATCACACTTACTGTATAGGTATCGGGCAACAAACCACTCATATCTTGGCTCGTACCAACCACCGTTCCTGCACTGTTAGTCCATGAATAAACATAGCTACCTGCCGATGGACTGACACTCAAATTGATACTGCCATCTCCTGCTCCACACAAGCTCTCATCCACTTTCGTTACTGACAATGTGAATGGACTTGGATCACTCAACGTTACACTTAAACTCGAAGTACAAGTGCCTTGACTTACCACTACCGTGTAAACTCCTACACTCAAACCACTTATATCTTCACTTGTACCTACTACTACGCCTGAACTGTTAGTCCAGCTATATGTATAAGTGCCAACAGGACTTACACTCAAATTGATGCTACCGTCTGCGCCACTACATACACTCGGATTTACTACACTCGATGACAACGCAAAGCCTACTGATCCACCATTGATCACCACACTCGTCGTGCTCACGCAGCTACCTGAAATCACACTTACTGTATAGGTATCGGGCAGCAAACCACTCATATCTTGGCTCGTACCAACCACCGTTCCTGCACTGTTAGTCCATGAATAAACATAGCTACCTGCCGATGGACTGACACTCAAATCTATACTGCCATCTCCTGCTCCGCACAAGCTCTCATCCACTTTCGTTACTGACAACGTAAATGGACTTGGATCACTCAACGTTACCGTTAATGTCGAAGTACAAGTGCCTTGACTTACCACTACCGTGTACGCTCCTGCACTCAAACCACTTATATCTTCACTTGTACCTACTACTACGCCTGAACTGTTAGTCCAGCTATATGTATAAGTGCCAACAGGACTTACACTCAAATTGATGCTACCGTCTGCTCCACTACATACACTCGGATTTACTACGCTCGATGACAACGCAAAGCCTACTGATCCACCATTGATCACCACACTCGTCGTGCTCACGCAGCTACCTGAAATCACACTTACTGTATAGGTATCGGGTAACAAACCACTCATATCTTGGCTCGTACCTACTACCGTTCCTGCACTGTTAGTCCATGAATAAACATAGCTACCTGCCGATGGACTGACACTCAAATTGATACTGCCATCTCCTGCTCCGCACAAGCTCTCATCCACTTTCGTTACAGACAACGTAAATGGACTTGGATCACTCAATGTTACACTTAAACTCGAAGTACAAGTGCCTTGACTTAC
>NZ_FOLE01000040.1 GCF_900112255.1 Flexibacter flexilis DSM 6793 | reverse complement strand
GATAGTCCAAGTCCTGCTTTTTACGATTTGTATTTTATGAAAGTGGGCGGTATTGGCTTGCCGTATTTGCCCGAGACGGATAGTAGTTGGTTGGTGACGAGCAGCAAGCCAGTTTTGAGCAGTGGTGCGAAGGTTAGTATCTACCCAAACCCCGCGCGAGAGGTATTGCATATTGAGAGGTCAGGTGTAACAGGTGTTCTTTCTGTTATGTTACAAAACGTACTGGGTAAAATAATGTATGAAGGAGAGATGTCGGAGTCATCAACGCTTTCTTTGTCAGGGTATGCCAGTGGTCTTTATTTCCTTAGAGTTCGTGAAGGCTCCTCATTATTGTTAGAGCAAAAAGTATTGATAACAGAATAGTGAAGAATAGTTATCGCCGTGTCTTAGATTAGACACGGCGATACATTAAACGAATAAAGAAATGAAGAAAGTATTACTAATGATTTTTGGCATAATGTATTGCATTGCACTCAATGGCCAAACAGTGATGTGGGAGAAGGCGTATAATCTTCAATACGCGGATTTTGCAGATGCGATAGAGAGTACTGGTCAAGGTAGTTATTTATCGTTATGCAGTAGTCATAAGTATGGAGTCGTTAATTCATATATGGGTGTTTGTGCTGTAAAAATCAATTCATTAGGGGATACAGTATTTGTGAAAGATTTAAATGTATCGGTAGGTACACTCAAAAATATAAGTATGACGAAAGATTCTTTTGGTAATTACTGGGCAGCGGTCAATTCATGGTATTTCGATTATTTAGTTCATGTGCTGAAGTTAGATAGTAATGGGGTGGTTTTAGCACATTATACGATAGATGATGTTAGTGTGAGTGCAGGTGTATTGTATTCGAGCCGCATCAAATTTTTGCCAGATGGAGATTTGTTGATAGTAGGTCAGACGTTGGGAAGTAGTGTGTCGGGTATGATTCACGATGCCTTTGTGACGCGTATGTCAGGTACAGGTATAGTAAAGTGGACAAGGTATTACAATTTGGGTTATTACACAGAGGGCTATTATGTGGAGGGTATGGCGAATGGCCATTATTGGGTATCAGGTAGTGCGTATTCGGATATATGGGGCATGGAGTTGGATACGAGTGGTAATGTGGTACGTGAGCATATTTTTTATAGTACTCCGACCTATGCGAAGATAAATGGAGCGTATGTTCAGCAGCTTCCGAATCAGAAGTATTTGGTGATAGGGGGTTCTGTTTGGACAAATCCAGTAAGGCGTTATGTAGGCTTATATGATAGTAATTATAATTTGGTATGGCAGCAACCCGAACAAGTGGGTAATTGTTTTCCTGCATACATTACCAG
>NZ_FOLE01000039.1 GCF_900112255.1 Flexibacter flexilis DSM 6793 | reverse complement strand
GATAGTCCAAGTCCTGCTTTTTTCGATTTGTATTTTATGAAAGTGGGCGGTATTGGCTTGCCGTATTTGCCCGAGACGGATAGTAGTTGGTTGGTAACGAGCAGCAAGCCAGTTTTGAGCAGTGGTGCGAAGGTTAGTATCTACCCGAACCCCGCATCAAGTTATGTAGGCATTGTTTCAGAGCGCAATATCAATAAAGTAGAAATCTTGGATATGAGTGGTACGATGGTTTATTCTTCATTACAAGACACAAGGAAAGAGGCCAGCGTTCAAGTATCGCATTTGCGGAGCGGTATTTATACCGTATGTGTTTATGAAGTGGATGGCTCTGTGAGTCGTCAGCTTATCAGTATTGTCCGATAAAATTCAATGACGGTTCTTAGCTTTAAATGGCTAAGAGCCGTTTTTAACAAGTATCTCACATGAAAAAACTATTACTGATATTATTAAGTATTCTGTTACATCAGGTATTGTATTCTCAGACGATTCAGTGGGAGAAGGCATATAATGTGTATAAAGATGATATGGCCAATTCAATATGTCCCATTCCACAATCAACAGATTATATGGTATTGGGTGCAAGCTTTAAATACGGAGGATTGAGCGGCAATATTGGTTATTATGGAAGTTGTTTAATCAAATTAAATGCTTTAGGGGATACATTATGGGTTAGAGACCTGAATATAGCAACCAATCTTTCATCAAAAGGCAATAGTATGTATGCGGTATCAGATGGTTATTGGCTGTGTATTACTGCTGTTTATTTTGATACAGATATTCATTTGGTAAAAGTCAATTTTGAAGGGCTTGTGCAAGCACACTATACCGTTTCTGGTTGGCCGAATGCCTTACAAGCGTATTATGTGCGTGCAGTTCCAAATGGAGATGTATTGACCGTTGGTCAAACCGCAGTAAGTTCCTATTCGGGCATGGCATGGGATTGTTTTGTAACGCGTATGCGAGCGGATGGTAGTGTGGCATGGACAAAGTACTATAACTACGGTCTTTACACAGAGGGTTATTATGTGGAAGGTATGGCCAATGGCCATTATTGGGTATCAGGTAGTGTGAATAATTCTGTTTGGGGCATGGAGTTGGATACGAGTGGGAATGTGGTGCGTCAGCATATTTTTTATAGTACTCCGACCTATGCGAAGATATATGATGCGTATGTTCAGCAGCTTCCGAATCAGAAGTATTTGGTGATAGGGGGTTCTGTTTGGACAGATCCCGTAAGGCGTTATGTAGGCTTATATGATAGTAATTATAATTTGGTATGGCAGCAACCCGAACAAGTGGGTAATTGTTTTCCTGCATACATTACCAG
>NZ_FOLE01000038.1 GCF_900112255.1 Flexibacter flexilis DSM 6793 | reverse complement strand
CCGTAGAACACTTCTTTGTAGCTATTGGAAAGAAAGTGCGTTTCAACGAACAAACGGTATTCGGCACGGGTGTAGAGCTGGCCATCGTCAGAAAAGCCAATCGGTATGGGATTTTTTGACCAAAAGATATTGGGTTCACGAATGTACAAATGGATAGTTTCCTGAAAATAAGGCACTTGGTTTTCGCACATATCATCCGTTCCAATGACCTCCAGTGTAAACTGAAAATAGCCAAAAGCTGTTGGCGTTCCTGTGATGCGGCCATTGTCGGCGGTCAGGCCATCGGGCAGCGTGCCGTAAGAAATCCAACCATCATCACCCACACAACCCAAGCCCTGCAAGGCGTTGGCAGGGCTGAACTGTGGTGAATAGTCTATCTCATCGCCAAAAGCAATTTGAATCTCAGGGTTAAGTAATGTTATCATACGTTTGCTTCGGTTATGGTGTCGAGCGCACGGTTATAGTCTTCGTGAAATTGGTTAAAGTCCAGTATGGCCTGTGAGGGTTTGGGGTTGTCCAAACGTTGTTGGATTTTGTTAAGGGTATCCAGTAGCAATGGAAGAAGTAGGTCATTATTACTACTGCTTTGCTCGCCAAAACTGACCTTTCCCGTGCTGCTATTGGTCGTTGTGCCAGGTATCGCATCGAGAGGGAAAGTAGTGGACTTATTTACGCGCATCGCTTCCAACATTCCGACGATATTGGCCACCGCAGGCACTTGCAATTGCCAATTGGGAATGATGTATTCCGCACCTTTTTCGGCCACTGTTGCCAAATAAGGCTTGTTTACCATGCCACCACCCGAAACAGGTGCACCTGTGCTGCCACCCTCAAAAAAAGCAGGCATTTCGGCTGCGGAGATTTTGGCCATACTCAAACCCGTTGTTACGGCGGCCAAAGTCATTAAGTAAGGATTGGGCGACGCACGTACAATGGCTACCGCACCTTCCATCATGGCACTCATGAGTTTGGCTTGTTGGTCGGCTTGCCACTGTTTTATTTTCAGCTCTCGCTGCTTCTTGTTATAATCGTCCTCAATTTTTTGTTTCTCGTTGGCTAACTTCTTTTCGTTGGCTTCCTTGTTGGCTGTGAAGCTGTTATCCTCGTTGGTTTTGAGGGCGTTGTAATCCGTTTCGGCTTTTTCGCGTAAGCGATTGTACTCTTTTTCGGATATTTTCTTGCTATCGTACTGGGCTTTGGCTTTGGCGATGTTGGCGTTTTTCTCGGCTTCGGCTTGCGACAAACGGGCATTTTTAGCGGCTTCCTCCTGCGCAATCTGGTTGCCTAATCGCTGCTTGTTGTTCTCGTATTGCTGGTCTTGGTATTGCTTGAGTTT
>NZ_FOLE01000037.1 GCF_900112255.1 Flexibacter flexilis DSM 6793 | reverse complement strand
TTATTACATATTAGTAGATGATATTCAAATAGAAGCTCTTGTTCCTAACAATGTAGGTATAACATCTATTCTTGCACCAAGTGGAGCTTGTGGTACGCTGACCAATAGCACAGTTATTAAAGTTGGAATTAAAAATATAGGGACCTCTGCTCAAACATCCATTCCAGTTCATTATAGTATAAATAATGGAGTTGTTGTAACAGAAACATTTACAGGAAATTTAGCTTCAGGAGCTGTTACTGACTATACATTTACAACAACTGCAGATTTTACTAATATAGGTACTTATAACGTAGTGGCTTGGACGTCACTGGCTGGCGATGTAGTTATCAATAATGACTCTGCCGACATAGTGTATCATACAGGTTTTGTACCAGTAGATTTTACAGGCTTTAATGGAACGAACATTAGTACAGTATTTCCTGGTTGGAGTGAAGCGAATGGTTATATTTATCCAGGGGGTACAACCTCTGCTTGGGGTAATAATAGTGCTATATTTGAAAATAATACAGTAGCCTATGTTAACCTATACTCAACGGGTAAAAATGAATGGTTTGTTAGCCCTTCATTTAAAGCGGGCAGCAATGATGGATTATCATTTAAAGTTGCTTTAAGAAAATTTAGTGCTAATGGTGAGCTTTCGGCTATGGGTTCAGATGATACCTTGGCTGTAAAAGTTTCAACAGACTGCGGGGCTACTTGGACCAATATCTACAACATTACGGCAACAAATGCGCCAACGAGCCTTGAACTCACGGAGTTTGCCGCATCTTTGGCGGCATATGCAGGCCAAAACATACAAGTAGCTGTTGTGGCCACAGAAGGTGTTACTAATGATGAGGAAGATTATAATGTATATCTCGATGATGTTAAGCTAATACTTTTAGCTCCCAACGATTTGGGTGTTAAGCGTATTATTTCACCTTCTTCTAATTGCGGCTTGGGCAACCAAGCTACGATTAGTGTAAAACTTCGTAATTTTGGTACTGCGTCACAGTCTAACTTTCCTGTAAAATATAGTGTAAATAACCTTGTTGTAACAGAAACATTTACTGGTACACTTTCTGCTGGTGATTCAGTAACTTATGACTTTTCGACGCCTGCATCTGTAAGTTCGGCACAAGTTTATAATATTACATCTTGGACTAATTTAGATGGCGATGCAAATGGGATGAATAATGGAGCATCGATAACACTTACGCGTTACGGTTCACCATTGAGTGTAGTAACCTTCGCGAACTATGCATTTGATAATGTTATTGGCGAAGGTTGGTCCGAAGCCATTGGAGGTACATCTGTACAGGGTGATTCTCCATGGAAAACGGGTGGAATCAGTGGAAAT
>NZ_FOLE01000036.1 GCF_900112255.1 Flexibacter flexilis DSM 6793 | reverse complement strand
AAGCTCAAAAAGGTAAGTGCCAAACAATATACCACCGTGATTTTGGTCGGCATTTCCAACGCTTCGGATGTTTTGAAAAATACCATGCTGCCCGATATTGATTTGAAAGAATCTTTGCCGCCTTTGTTCGGCGATGCACGGCCTAACTATTCCTATGAGCTAAGTCATTACTTTGTCTTTGCGCCCGATGAGCAAGGCGCATGGTCAATCCCCCGCCAGATTCCCGACGGGACAATTATCGGCTTTTCCATTTATCGCTACGACCCCAACAGTTACCAAACGTTCAGAACCTTTTACCAAGTCCCGTTTCGGGATTCCATTTACCAATTTACCCTTGATGTGGTGGACACCATTAACCGCCACAATCCTATTCCGAATTATTCGGCTACGGTGGCTTATGAGCAGTTTAATTTGGTCTATGACCCAGACGGCAATGTTTGGGAGGCTTCACAGCCTTCTTTGGGTAAGCCGCTTGTCCCTGCTTTGTATTCGGCTACCCAAACTTATCAGGCAGGCGACTACGTGCGCGATGCAGACGAGTATGTTTACAGATGTTTGGTCAGTGGCACAGTGGGACAAGCTCCGCCCAATACAACGTATTGGATAGAAGAAGATTATCCCTTTTGGCTCATGGTGGCCACCGCTGCCAATGTGGAATACGGTTTGTTTATCAATCAAACTTCACCGCACATTTACCGCTACGATTGGCCAAACAAAGATTACACCATCAAGGCCGAATTAGTCTCTTTGATTTCCTTCAGGCTATTGGACAACACCAACGCCACGCCGTATCCGATTGACACGTATTTGTCCCTGTTTTTCAATCCAAGTTTGGGATTAGACAATCAGGGAAACACCACTATCGACGCTTCTTTGCCTACCAATGGCAGTTGTTTTACTGGCCAACATTTCGACGGTAACACCATTGCCGACCCTTTGCCCTACAATGTCAGCAACTATTTAGACCGAAAACTCAAGGTATTTTTTCCCGAAACAAGCCACACTTT
Organism: Flexibacter flexilis DSM 6793; assembly: GCF_900112255.1. Classification (NCBI taxonomy): domain Bacteria; kingdom Pseudomonadati; phylum Bacteroidota; class Cytophagia; order Cytophagales; family Flexibacteraceae; genus Flexibacter; species Flexibacter flexilis. Next base: position 381 of record NZ_FOLE01000036.1, on the reverse strand, counting down.
TTATCCCATCTACAACCCCACAGGCACAGACCGAGAAAGCTACGAAGGCTATGTCAATGATTTTTCAATGGTGGGCTTTTACCTCAAGGAAGATTATTACGCTTCTCCGCAACTGTTTTTGTTTCATATCTTGAACCGAATCGCCCAACACATTGGCTATACGCTTGATTATTCGGCCTTTGATGTACCTGAATACCAAGACTTTTTGCAGACAACTGTCTATAATAACCATTCTTTTGACACGCTCATTAACGCCATTTTCGCACAGGACAAACACCATGTTCCCGTTACAGAAATTGACCTTTCGGGCCACGTGCCAGCCGTTACATTAGGCCAGTTTCTCAATGCCATTCGCACCGCTTTAGGCATTCACATTGACTT
>NZ_FOLE01000035.1 GCF_900112255.1 Flexibacter flexilis DSM 6793 | reverse complement strand
AAGCTCAAAAAGGTAAGTGCCAAACAATATACCACCGTGATTTTGGTCGGCATTTCCAACGCTTCGGATGTTTTGAAAAATACCATGCTGCCCGAGATTGATTTGAAAGAATCTTTGCCGCCTTTGTTCGGCGATGCACGGCCTAACTATTCGTATGAGCTAAGTCATTACTTTGTCTTTGCGCTTGATGAGCAAGGCGCGTGGTCAATCCCCCGCCAGATTCCCGACGGGACAATTATCGGCTTTTCCATTTATCGCTACGACCCCAACAGTTACCTAACTTTCAGAACCTTTTACCAAGTCCCGTTTCGGGATTCTATTTATCAATTTACCCTTGATGTGGTGGACACCATTAACCGCCACAACCCTATCCCGAATTATTCGGCTACGGTGGCCTACGAACAGTTTAATTTGGTCTATGACCCTGACGGCAATGTTTGGGAGGCTTCGCAGTCTTCTTTGGGTAAGCCGCTTGTCCCTGCTTTGTATTCGCCTTTTCAAACTTATCAGGCAGGCGACTACGTGCGCGATGCAGACGAGTATGTTTACAGATGTTTGGTCAGTGGCACAGTGGGGCAAGCTCCGCCCAATACAACGTATTGGATAGAAGAAGATTATCCCTTTTGGCTCATGGTGGCCACCGCTGCCAATGTGGAATACGGTTTGTTTATCAATCAAACTTCACCGCACATTTACCGCTACGATTGGCCAAACAAAGACTACACCATCAAGGCCGAATTAGTCTCTTTGATTTCCTTCAGGTTATTGGACGACACCAACGCCACGCCGTATCCAATTGACACGTATTTGTCCCTGTTTTTCAATCCAAGTTTGGGATTAGACAATCAGGGAAACACCACTATCGACGCTTCTTTGCCTACCAATGGCAGTTGTTTTACAGGCCAACATTTCGACGGTAACACCATTGCAGACCCTTTGCCCTACAATGTCAGCAACTATTTAGACCGAAAGCTCAAGGTATTTTTTCCCGAAACAAGCCACACTTTTTATCCCATCTACAACCCCACAGGTACAGACCGAGAAAGCTACGAGGGCTATGTCAATGATTTTTCAATGGTGGGCTTTTACCTCAAGGAAGATTATTATGCTTCTCCGCAACTGTTTTTGTTTCATATCTTAGAACGAATCGCCCAACACATTGGCTATACGCTTGATTATTCGGCCTTTGATGTACCTGAATACCAAGACTTTTTGCAGACAACTGTCTATAACAACCATTCTTTTGACACGCTCATTAACGCCATTTTTGCACAGGACAAACACCATGTTCCTGTTACAGAAATTGACCTTTCGGGCCACGTGCCAGCCGTTACATTAGGCCAGTTTCTCAATGCCATTCGCACCGCTTTAGGCATTCACATTGACTT
>NZ_FOLE01000034.1 GCF_900112255.1 Flexibacter flexilis DSM 6793 | reverse complement strand
ACTTACCGAGAATTGCGACTGCTCGAACTCGAAATTCTACGCACCCAATACAAAAACCAAATGGCGACCCAGATTCAGGACATCATTTGGCTGGACGTGGACATGATGTTCGGCATCGAATACGAGGAATTCCCCGCACAAATTGCACAAGTGGCCATGTGGCTCATCGACCACCAAATGAACATGCGCATCAGCAATGAATTTGGACAATATTTTGCCCGTTTACCACTCAAAAAAGCCGCGACCATCGTACACGCCGATGCTTTAGAAACCGACTGGCAAAGCATTGTTCCCAGCAACGAACTGTCGTATATTCTCGGAAACCCGCCCTTCATTGGTTCTAAAATCATGAAGCAAAACCAACGCGACCAAATTGTCAAGCAATTTGAGAATGCAGACGGAAGCGGTGTCTTAGATTATGTAACAGGTTGGTACATCAAAGCCGCCAAATACATACAAGATACCAAAATTAAAGTAGCGTTCGTTTCTACAAACTCCATTGTGCAAGGCGAACAAACCAGTATTCTTTGGGGGCAAATGCTCAATAAATATGGCATCAAAATTCATTTTGCACACCGTACTTTCAAATGGAAAAACGAAGCCAAAGGCAATGCCGCCGTTTATTGCGTCATTGTCGGTTTTGCCAACTACGACACCAACAACAAAAGCATTTTTGAATACGAAGACATAAAAGGCGAAGCCCACGAACTCAAAGCCAAAAACATCAATCCCTATTTGGTCGATGCCAAAGATTTATTGATTGATAAAAGTTCAAATCCTATTTGTAATGTACCTAAAATGAGTTTTGGCAATATGCCTTTAGACGGTGGACATTTACTATTATCAGACGAAGAAAAAATAACTTTTCTGCAAATAGAACCACATGCCGAAAAATTCATCAAACCTTTAATTTCTGCTTACGAGTTTCTTAATGGCCAAAAGCGTTGGTGTATTTGGCTGGTAGGAGCAGAACCAAGCGAATTAAAAAAATTACCTGAAGTATTAAAGCGTGTTGAAGCTGTGAAAAAATTTAGGCTTAATAGTGTTGCGCCTTCCACACAAAAATTTGCAGCAACACCAACTTTATTTCGCGATAGAAACCAGCCTGAAACTTATATTGTCGTTCCACGTGTTTCCTCTGAGAATAGGCCTTATATCCCTTTTGGTTTCTTTGATAAAGATTCAATTGTTAGTGATACTTGTATGTCTATCCCTAACGGCAACTTATTTCACTTTGGCGTTTTAATGTCGGCGATGCACATGGCTTGGGTCAAAACGGTTTGTGGCCGATTGGAAAGCCGTTATCGTTACTCAAAAGATATTGTTTACAACAATTATCCTTGGCCGCAAAACCCCACCGACAAGCAAATCAAAGCCATTGAAGCGGCAGCGCAAAAGGTATTAGACGTTCGGACAAGTTTCCAGCTCCCTTCCGATGGAGGGCTGTCCGCAGAACGGGGTGGTTCAAGTTTGGCCGATTTATACGACCCGCTGACCATGCCGCCCGACTTAGTCAA
>NZ_FOLE01000033.1 GCF_900112255.1 Flexibacter flexilis DSM 6793 | reverse complement strand
ACCACTACCAACGGCGAGTTTGTCGGGTACAGGTAATATATGTTCTGGTGGCAGTGCGAATTTGAGTGTGGTGTTGACGGGCAGTGCGCCATGGAGTTTGGTGTATAATGACGGCACAAGCAATATTACGGTAAATAATATTTTAGTATCACCGCATACAATCAGTGTAAGTCCAAGTACAACGACGACATACAATTTGGTAAGTGTGAGTGATGCGAACTGTACAGGCACTGTTTCAGGTAGTGCGACGGTAACAGTAAAACCATTGCCAACGGCGAGTTTGTCGGGCACAGGTAATTTCTGTTCTGGTGGCAGTGCGAATTTGAGTGTGGTATTAACAGGTAGTGCACCATGGAGTTTGGTGTATAATGACGGTACAGGAAATGTAACAGTCAATAATATATTGGTATCGCCACATACAATTAGTGTAAGTCCAAGTACAACGACGACATACAATTTGGTGAGTGTGAGTGATGCGAACTGTACTGGCACTGTTTCAGGTAGTGCGACGGTAACGGTAAAACCATTGCCAACGGCGAGTTTGTCGGGCACAGGTAATTTCTGTTCTGGTGGCAGTGCGAATTTGAGTGTGGTATTAACAGGTAGTGCGCCATGGAGTTTGGTGTATAATGACGGCACAAGTAATGTAACAGTAAATAATATATTGGTATCGCCACATACAATTAGTGTAAGTCCAAGTACAACGACGACATACAATTTGGTGAGTGTGAGTGATGCGAACTGTACGGGCACTGTTTCAGGTAGTGCGACGGTAACGGTAAAACCATTGCCAACGGCGAGTTTGTCTGGCACAGGTAATTTCTGTTCTGGTGGCAGTGCGAGTTTAAGTGTGGTGTTGACGGGCAGTGCGCCATGGAGTTTGGTGTATAATGATGGCACTAGTAATGTAACCGTAAACAATATCTTAACTTCGCCACATACAATCAGTGTAAGTCCGAGTACAACGACGACATACAATTTGGTGAGTGTAAGTGATGCGAACTGTACAGGCACTGTTTCAGGTAGTGCGACGGTAACGGTAAAACCATTGCCAACTGCGAGTTTGTCAGGCACAGGTAATTTTTGTTCTGGTGGCAGTGCGAGTTTAAGTGTGGTGTTGACGGGCAGTGCGCCATGGAATTTGGTGTATAATGACGGTACAGGAAATGTAACCGTAAACAATATCTTAACTTCGCCACATACAATCAGTGTAAGTCCGAGTGCGACAACGACTTATAGTTTGGTAAGTGTGAGTGATGCGAATTGTACGGGCACTGTTTCTGGTAGTGCGACGGTAACAGTAAAACCATTGCCAACGGCGAGTTTGTCGGGTACAGGTAATATTTGTGCTGGTGGCAGTGCGAATTTGAGTGTGGTATTCACAGGTAGTGCACCATGGAGTTTGGTGTATAATGACGGCACAGGAAATGTAACAGTAAATAATATCTTAACTTCGCCACATACAATCAGTGTAGGTCCAAGTACAACAACGACATACAATTTGGTGAGTGTAAGTGATGCGAACTGTACTGGCACTGTTTCGGGTAGCGCAACTATAACGGTAAAACCATTACCAACAGCAACCCTTTCGGGTGTTGGCACTATTTGTAGTGGAGCAAGTAGCAGCATTAGTATAGCCTTGACGGGCA
>NZ_FOLE01000032.1 GCF_900112255.1 Flexibacter flexilis DSM 6793 | reverse complement strand
TTAGTGGTTTTGTGAAAATTAAATTATTGAAAATTGGTTAGGTACTGTTTTGTTTTGCAGGCAAACTATTTGCGTTTGCCTGCGGTTTTCGGTTTAGATTTGGATTTTTTGCTTTTGCTGGACGTTTTGGCGGCACTCAAACTGGAGCTTTTCTTGCCCTTGCGTTTTTTCTTCCGCGTGCCACTGCTTCGGCTCGTCGCGTTTGGATAGCTGGCCGCCGTCGGCTTGCGCTTGGTGGTTTTGCGGCGGGTGGTTCTGCGGGTGCTTGGAATTTTACCAACGGCTCCGTTTACCGAACCACTGCGTTTTTTGCGTTTTTTCTTTTTGTCAGAAGAATAAAACCAGACCAAAAAACCACCCACCACAAACAGGATAACACCTATCCAAATCTTCTTTTTGTTTTCTGTGTAAAACTCTTTGGCTCGTTCTGTGAACGTTTTGTTTGCGTCGTCTGCTGCTCCTACGTTTTCGACTTCTTCCGCTTCTGCGTTGGCGATAGGTTCTTCAAAAGCTGCAAGCTCCGAACCTTTTAAGTTTTCGGCCTTTACATCAAACGGTGTAACCAAATCGGACAAACTCAACTTATTAGAAGTCAAATAAGCGTTTAGCTTGTTTAAAGCTGTCGTAATTTTTTGGCGGTTGACCGTCCTGATGCGCTCGGCTACCTGTTGCGGCGTTTCTTTGGCTTTTCGTCTTCTGAAGATATTGCGAACATCTGCAAAGGCTTTCGCCGTGTCTTGTGCCGTTAGGTTCTGAATTTTGTTGTTCAAATTCGGGGCTACGATACTTGCAAACTGACCCGCTGGAGTTAGATTAAAGGCCTTGTTTGATATTGTTGGAACAAGCGTTGCAAGCCTGTTTGTTACGCGTCGCAAAAATTTAGGTGCGCCCAAATCTTGGTTATAAATAGCATTGTCCACGCCGTCCACGTCCTCCTCAAAACCTGCCAAAGCATTATCCGCTTTCAGTTGATTTACAGCGGCTACAATGCCCGTGTACACGTTTGAAATACCTACTTTAATAGCGTACTCAATTTCTTGTTTGCTCGCGCCTGTCGCCTTGACCAGTTCGGCCATTGCTTTCTTGGCTTTGGCGGCTTTGATTCTTACGCCTACACTTTTTGAAAGCTGTTTATCCTCTTTAGGAAAGACCAAAGGCAAAAACAAAATACCTGCGCCCTCTTGTAGTGCCGCAATTACTGCGGCTCTGGCGGCTGCCTTGTCAGGCATTGTTTTTTTAACGCGTCGGGCTGCCGATAGCAAATCGGACGTGTACTCTCGTCTTAGTCCTAATTCGGTTAAGTCGTCGTCGCTGGCGTTCGCGCCTGCAAACAAAATGTTTTCCTCGTCGCCTGCTCCGTTCAAATTATTGTAGTCATAATCTAAACCGTTTAAAGCGTCTTCGTTTGCCGTCGTAATGTCAAGTTCTGCGGCGTTCAAATCCTCGTCAATGCCTTTGAGCTGACCAGTTTTTGAAATGTGGCGCAAACTTGAGTACAGGGACAAGTAAAACGGCTTTAAAAATGTGTTAGCCTGTACGCGTGCTTTAATGATTCGTAGCAATTCGGGGCGATTTTCGTAGGCCGCCTGCATTTGCGCCAAAGCTGTAATTTCTTGTTTGACGGTTTCGGGGCTAAGTTCGGGTAACTGCGAGGCCTGCATCCAATTTTTTAGCGTACTGGCCGCCTGTGCAATGTAGGTTTTGAGCTTTAAGATTGCGCCTTGTTTGAGCTCTTTTTGATTCGTAGCTCTTACATTTACTTTTTTGCT
>NZ_FOLE01000031.1 GCF_900112255.1 Flexibacter flexilis DSM 6793 | reverse complement strand
TTAGTGGTTTTGTGAAAATTAAATTATTGAAAATTGGTTAGGTACTGTTTTGTTTTGCAGGCAAACTATTTGCGTTTGCCTGCGGTTTTCGGTTTGGATTTTTTGCCCTTGTTTTTGTTTTTCGTGGACGTTTTGGCGGCACTCAAACTGGAGCTTTTCTTGGCCTTGCTTTTCTTCTTTCGTCTCGTGCCACTGCTTCGACTTGTGGCGTTTGGATAGCTGGCCGCCGTCGGCTTGCGCTTGGTGGTTTTGCGGCGGGTCGTTCTGCGGGTCGTTGGAATTTTACCAACAGCTCCGTTTACACTGCCACTGCGTTTTTTGCGTTTTTTCTTTTTATCAGAAGAATAAAACCAGACCAAAAAACCACCGACAACAAACAGGATAACGCCTATCCAAATTTTCTTCTTATTGGCCGTGTAAAACTCTTTGGCTCGTTCTGTGAACGTTTTTGCGTCGTCTGCTGCTCCTACGTTTTCGACTTCTTCCGCTTCTGCGTTGGCTATCGGTTCTTCAAAAGCTGCAAGCTCCGAACCTTTCAAGTTTTCGGCTTTTACGTCGAAAGGCGTAACCAAATCATCTAAAACCAACTTATTAGAAGTCAAATAAGCGTTTAGCTTGTTTAAGGCTGTCGTAATTTTTTGGCGGTTGGCCATCCTGATGCGCTCGGCTACCTGCTGCGGCGTTTCTTTGGCTTTTCGTCTTCTAAAGATGTTGCGAACATCTGCAAAGGCTTTCGCCGTGTCCTGTGCCGTTAGGTTTTGGATTTTGGTATTCAGGTTCGGGGCTACGATACTTGCAAACTGACCCGCTGGAGTAATTCTAAAGGCATTGTTTGCCACTGTTGGCACAAGGGCTGCAAGTTTGTTTGTTACGCGTCGCAAAAATTTAGGTGCGCCCAAATCTTGGCTATAAATGGCATTGTCCACGCCGTCCACGTCCTCCTCAAAACCTGCCAAAGCGTTATCCGCTTTCAGTTGATTTACAGCCGCTACAATGCCCGTGTACACATTTGAAACACCTACTTTAATAGCGTATTCGATTTCCTGTTTGCTCGCGCCTGTCGCCTTGACCAGTTCGGCCATTGCTTTCTTGGCTTTGGCGGCTTTGATTCTTACGCCTGCGCTCTTTGAAAGCTGCTTATCCTCTTTAGGTAAAACAAGCGGCAAAAACAAAATACCTGCGCCTTCTTGCAAGGCCGCAATTACTGCGGTTCTGGCGGCTGCCTTGTCAGGCATCGCTTTTTTAACGCGCCTTGCTGCTGATAGCAAATCGGATGTGTACTCGCGCCTTAGTCCTAATTCGGTTAAGTCGTCGTCGCTGGCGTTCGCGCCTGCAAACAAAATGCTTTCCTCGTCGCCTGCTCCGTTCAAATTATTGTAGTCATAATCCAAACCGTTTAAAGCGTCTTCGTTTGCCGTCGTAATGTCAAGCTCTGCGGCGTTCAAATCCTCGTCGATGCCTTTGAGCTGACCAGTTTTTGAAATGTGGCGCAAACTTGAATACAGGGACAAGTAAAACGGCTTTAAAAACGTGTTAGCCTGTACGCGTGCTTTAATGATTCGTAGCAATTCGGGGCGGTTTTCGTAGGCCGCCTGCATTTGCGCCAAAGCTGTAATTTCCTGTTTGACGGTTTCAGGGCTAAGTTCGGGTAACTGCGGAGCTTGCGTCCAATTTTTCAGGGTACTGGCCGCCTGTGCAATGTAGGTTTTGAGCTTTAAGATTGCGCCTTGTTTGAGCTCTTTTCGGTTAGTAGTTCTTACCGTTACCTTTTTGCT
>NZ_FOLE01000030.1 GCF_900112255.1 Flexibacter flexilis DSM 6793 | reverse complement strand
TGTACTTTCGTAACGGCGGTGTTGGTGATTACTGGCGCGTTGTAGTCGAAGTAAATCGCTGCTTTGTTAGAAATGTTCGTGCCCAAAGCCAAGTTTGCTTGCGGTTTGATGCGGAAGCTCACGAAACCATGACTTGCTTTTTCGTTTACGTTGCTGTCTGGCAACTGGATATTCAAATGCTCAAAGTAAACGATATTGCCTTTTACATTTGTACGAACATTGTGCGAAGAAGCCATAACTTCAAGCGTATTTGCTTGCAAAGTATTGGCTAAAGTATCAGCAATTACAACGGTGAATGCCGTGTCTGTACCTGTGTTTTGGAAACGAATGGTATAGTCAATGTATTCGCCATCAGCGATTTGCGCCGGACTAATCGCTTCGCGCGCTTGTTTGTCGTTAGGGTCAAAAGAACCTACTACTGTAAGATTCAATGTTTTTGTATTGTCTGCTAAGTTATTATCCGAAGCATCATTCTCATTCATAAATGATTGGAACGAAATCACAGAACCAAATACGGCAGCCGTTGATACCGTACCATATACAATGATATTTTTAGTTTCACCAATGGCCATCGTACCCAAATTCCAAATAAGCGTATCGCCGCTTACAGTATAACCCGCAACAGAAGCAGAATTAACGGTATAAAAAGCAGGTTTTACAAATTTAGCTACGGCATTGGCTGACAGTGTACCTACATTTTCATAGCTTAAATACATTTTCAAGTTAAAGCCAGAACGAGCAGGAGTATAATTGGTAATGCTTGCCGCTACATCTTTAACTGTTTGAGTTGCAACCAAAGCAAAATCTTTTGTTATTACATCTGAATAATTAGCAAAAGTAGCTGATTGTGAGGCTTGAGAAGCCGTATAATACGCAGGAAAATTAGAAGTTGTAATAGAGAGTGTACCCAACGTATCAGCTACTAACCAATACATACCTTGTGCATTAGTATAAGTAGCGCGGTTACCAGCACTGAGTTTTACATTTTTGCACAGAGGCTCACCTTCTTCATACAAACCATTGCTATTGAGGTCACGAAATGCACGACCAGTAAATGTTGCGTAGTTTTGGCATTGATTCACATTGTTGGCAGGATTACAAACAGGCAAATCCAATGGCAAGGATTCCATTACTCCTTGACCTATAATTTGTAAGGCTACGGGGCGATTAGGAATACAATTAACTGAGCTAGTCATTACTCCAGAGCCATAGTCGTCTGCAAATATTTTTAACTCCAATAATCCCTCTGGCAAAACAGGCAAGCATTTGTCCGCCATATTTTCTTCGAGAAGAGTAAAGTATTTCAAATTACTTGGAAGTTGCGGAATAGCCATACCACACTCTTCAATCCATAACGTTTCTAAGCTATTGGGCAGTGTTGGTAATGCTTCACTTGACGACATCTTTAGTTCTATATAGGATACGTTATTACCAAAAGAAGGGCAATTTAAGGCAACTGACTCCAAAGTGAAACTTTCTACGGTATTAGTTAATCCTGCTATTGTATAGCCTCCATATCCTAAAGTAATAGTTTTGATGGCTGCTGGCCACGCATTGATATATTGTTCGTTATTCGGGCTATTATTCATCCAATTCAAACGCTCCAATTTAGCAGGCAGCGTAGGCATAGCACCAAAATATGTCTCCAAAACATCAAGCTCCTTCAAGCTATCAGGCAAAGTACCAAGACTGTTAGCTGGTAAATTTTTGATATACAATTTTTGAATAGTAAACGGAAAACTTGGCAGCGTATTCAAGTTCTCTAATGCCTCTAAACCAAGATAATGTAATGTTGGCGGAAGTGGAGCTATGGAAGTCAAATTATTGGCATAGCTAATAGATAAGGCTTCAAGAGACAATGGAAGCTTAGGCAATTCTGTAATATTGGCAGACATAATATCCAATCTTTTAATGCCCTTAAAGTACTGGATACCAGAGATATTGTTCAAATTTCCTGCCATTCCATCTAAAAAGAACTCATTCACCACCAAAGCCGCTGCCGCAGTAGTGTCAAGTAGCCCTGCTGTGTTAAAGCACGAAGCAAACTCTCCACGCATATAATTCCTAAAATTCGTATCGGGCAGTGTTACATACTGCGCTTGCGCTTCGTGTTGCGCGAAAAGTCCTGCCATAAGCAAAGACAGTGTTACAATTGTTTTTTTCATAAATGTAAAAGTTTATCAAATTAAATTAAGTTAATTTTTTCACAATAATAGACTATAAAAAATAAATAGCAAAATTTATTACAAAAAAATAACAAATAAAGCCTATACAATTTGCTGTATGGGCTTTATTTATGTATTTAAAAGATAAAATATAGATTACTACTTCACCATTACTTTGGCGGTGCGCGTTTCGCCTTTT
>NZ_FOLE01000029.1 GCF_900112255.1 Flexibacter flexilis DSM 6793 | reverse complement strand
TCAATCAAAATAGTGTCAATTTTTATTGTAAATATCATGGAAAACACTGCAACCATTGCTGTCGCTATCGACAAAAGAAGGCAAAAAGTAGATGGTACTTTTCCCCTCAAATTACGCATTACTTTCCGAAAAGAAAGACAATACATCAGTATTGACGAATCAGTTTCATTAGCTGATTGGGACAAGCTCAAAACAGCTTCTGTGCGCGGCGAGCAACTCAAGAAACTAAAAATCAAAATAACCGCCATAGAGCATAAAGCACAACTTATACTCAGTACAATGGGCGTATTCACCTTCAGGCGATTCATAGAGTTATACAATGGAAAGAGTGCCAATGCCGCCGTATCGCGTAAGGTGATAAACTACTTCCAAACCTTTGTTGATAATCTTTTGGACGAAGGGCGCATCAAATCCGCATGGGGTTTTAATGGCGCACTCAACTCGCTACGGCAATATGCTGGCACAAACTTGTATTTTGAAGACATTACCCCCGCCTTCTTAAAAAAATATGAGGACGCGCTCCTCAAAAAAGGTCTCAAGCCTGGTTCTACTGGTTTTTATACCACCTCTATTCGCACCATTTTCAATGCTGCCATCGCGGACGGCATTGTTTCCAAAGACTTTTACCCCTTTGGGCGAAAGAAATATCAGCCCTTAAAGTCGGTTAATGTCAAAAAAGCCTTACCCTTAGCCGATATTATGAAAATCATTCATTACACCCCCCAAGACCCACAAGGAAAAGAGGCATTCGCCCGAGACTTGTGGGTCTTTTCGTATCTATGCAATGGGATGAATGTAAAAGATATATGCAATCTCAAGTATAGCAATATAGACGGCGACCGCTTAACATTTATGAGGCAAAAAACCGCGAACAAGCTCCGCAGCAATCCGCGTTTGATTCAAGCCTATTTGCCCCCCATTGCCCAAGAAATTATAGGCCGTTGGGGGCAAAAACCTTGTTTGCCTAATACTTATATTTTTCCGTTTTATAATGATGAACAATCGGCTTTGCAAAAGGCAGTGAAAACCAATAATACGGTTAATACCATCAACAGATTGATGAAGCAAATTAGGGCAGAATTGGGTATTTCTAAACATATAACCACTTACACCGCACGACACAGTTTTTCGACGGTGCTCAAGCGGTCAGGAGCAAGTATTGAGTACATTAGTGAGAGTTTGGGGCACACCAATACCATCATTACCGAAGTTTATTTGGCCAGTTTCGAGGACGATACCCGCAAAGAAATGAGTAAAAGACTGTTGGGAGAGTAGGATTAAATTAAACTCAAAGTATTGTTATTGGTTTGGGCAACCATCGTTGTCAGAAGGCTTGTCAATATACGGCAAAGTCCGTGTTATACAACGCGGCCTTTGTTATTCAGGTACATCTTTTAGCAGTTCATTTATTTCTTTATCGGTCAGGGTCTCCTTTTCAGATTTATCATAAATAGAAAGCAAGTAAACTGTTTCATCGGCAACAACAATGTTTGTGATAATCCTTGCTCCTCCGCTTTTGCCTTTTCCTTTGGAAGAAACAGCAAGACGTATTTTATAGCAGTTTTTGCTCAGAGCAGTTCCTTGCGTGGGGTTTTCTGCCAAGCTTTCAAACAAAACAGCTAAATCGGCTTTCAAAGAAAGATACTTTTTCGCCAATTTCTTTAACTCTTTTCTAAAAGTGGGAACGGCGACAATGTTATAGCTCATCTAATAATTGTTGGGCAGTTATGCCTTTTAGTTTACCTTGTCTTACCAGTTTAAGTTCTTCTACGGATTCTTTAATCTCCTTCATTAGCAAAGCCTTTTCATCTGAAATGGTTGTTGCTTTTACATAAGACAGACCTTTCAACACTTCAAGTAAGTGGGTAGCCTTATCGTCTTTGATGTCTAATAAAACCTTCATTGTTGCGTTTTTTAAGGGTGATGTGATTAATTAAGCTCTATCATGCGAGAACTTACAATGCAATTTAGTCAAATTATCTCATAAAACGAAATCTCAATAGGATAGTCTTTATGTGTGAAATTCGTGGTATCTTTAGAAGAAAAATAGGCAGCGATTAAATCGAATAAGGCAATGATGATAGCATTGTCAAGCATTGATACCCCCCTCACACAGAAACCATGATAGGCTTGTATAAAAGAGCTCTTGAAACAAAACTCAAATTTCAAGATGAACTCCAAAAACAAGCCTACGAGTGATGTTTACCAAAGAGTAAACGAACTCATCATTGAACGACTGGAACAGGGCGTGGCACCATGGCAAATGCCTTGGCGAGCGGAACTGCCCAAAAATTACTTGAGCCAAAAGGCTTATCGAGGCATTAACTGCTTCTTGCTCAATCTGTTTAACTTCCCCAAACCCTATTTCCTGACCTTCCAACAGGCCAAAGAATTGGGCGGCAAGGTCAAAAAGAACAGTAAGTCCCTGCCTGTGGTGTATTGGAATTGGCTCTACATTGACCCGCTGACCCAAAAATCCATTCCCAATCCCACGCCTGCGCAAAAGCCCTTGCTGGAGCGTATTCCTTTGTTGCGTTATTACAACGTCTTCAACATCAGCCAAATCGAAGGGGTGGACTGGAAATTACCCGACTCTGAACCCCTGACACCCCACTTGCCGATTCAGACGGCCGAACGCTTGTTTGAATTTATGCAACCGCAATTGCCGCCTTTGCGAATCGGAGGCTCTTCGGCTTATTATGCTCCCCTGCTGGATTATATCCAATTGCCTGATAAACATCGTTTTATCGGCTCGGAGGAGTATTACGCCACGCTGTTCCATGAGTGCATCCATGCCACAGGCCACGCCTCTCGCCTCAACCGCAAGGAAGTGGTGGAGGCCAGTTCTTTTGGTTCGTATAGCTATGGGGTGGAGGAATTGACGGCAGAAATGGGGGCGAGTTTCTT
>NZ_FOLE01000028.1 GCF_900112255.1 Flexibacter flexilis DSM 6793 | reverse complement strand
TTTGCGATTACTCCTGTTGGAGTGAAAGAAGTAAAAGCTAAATCTGTGGCGATTTATCCTAACCCTAACAAAGGTTCATTCAAAATAGATTTGGCTAATGTAGAAGGTAAAGAAGCGATCGTTCGTTTGTATAGCACTACAGGCCAAAAAGTGTATGAAGGATCTTACCATGGTTTAAATGGAGGACAAGTTGTAGAGGTAGAAACAGAAGGTTTACCTACTGGAATGTATTTGTTAAACTTAGAAGTAGAAGGCCAACGTTTCGTAGGAAAAGTGTCTATTCAACAATAAGTTTTAACTTATATAATTGACTCAAAAGCCCGACCGCTTCAAAACGGTCGGGCTTTTTTTGTTTATACTATATGTCTAATAGCACTCATTATTACTTACTTACAAGAAAAGAATATTTGATAAAAACAAAATAAAATTCTGTTGAAATTGTAAAAATTAAAATTATATATCAAAAAGATAATTAAACTTGGAAAGACAATTTGCATAGAGTAACTTAATAGCCTAAAATATTTTGTTTTACCTTTAACTTAACTAACAAATGAAAAAATTACTTACTTTCTTTTGGGTGTTATTATCTGTACAACTTAGCATTGCTCAACAGGTAGTCATTCCAGCAGACAACAGCAACGACTTCAATAACAGAAGACCCCTAAGTGGATGGTATGGATATGAATGCTCCCACATGCTTTACACAAGTTCTGAAATTGGCTTTAGCGGTAATATCACAGCTATTAGCTTTTACCTAAATTCAACAGATTCTCCAGCAGATTCTCCCGTCGAAGTTTACTTCAAACAATCCTCCAACACTAGTATTTCGGCCTCAACAATTTCAGACGCACAGTCTGGTGCTACATTAGTTTGGAGTGGGACGATTACTTCCGATAACTTTATTGCAGATGATTGGGTTACCATTACACTAACAAGCCCATTTGCCTACAATAACGGCAGTAATTTAGAAATTTTAGTAAAAAATAGTGCAGGTGGTATGGGCGTAGAACCTAGTGGTACAGCCAAACAATTTAGGCATTCCACTACAAGCGACACTCAGTATCAATATTGGTATGATGATTATGCTGAATCTATTTATTCGGGATATACCTCATCATCTCGCCCTAATATTCGTATAAATTTTGCGACTTCTGCTCCTAATAGTGTAGGAGTAAGTAGTGTACTGTCTCCTAAAGGTTCTTGTAACCTCAGTGCAAGCACTCCAGTTTCCATTGTTATTCGTAACAACGGAACGGCTGCACAAAATAACGTAACCATCCCAGTTTTTTATAGTATAAATGGTGGTGCTGCGGTAGCTGGTTCATTTACAGGTACATTAGCTTCTGGTGCTACTGCGAACTATACTTTCCCTACGAATGCTAACTTGGGTACTCCAGGAACGTATGTATTTAAGTTTTGGACTGCAATGTCTGGCGATGCATCTACGGCAGATGATACATTAAAAAATTATTCTGTAACAAAGATACCCTCTGCCAATATTAGTAATGTAGATTTTGGTGGATATACTGGTGATAATTTAAACACCGTATTTACAGGTTGGAATGAAGGCAGTGGTCAGGCAAAGCCTACGGGAAATTCCTCTAACTGGGGCAGCAATCCTACTGCATGGACTAACACGTTTTATCCTGATGATACTGTCGCAGCTGTCAATCTTTATACTACTGGCAAAAAAGAATGGATTTACAGTCCAATGTTTACTCCTGTAAGTGCTGGAGCGATCTCTTTTAAAGTAGCATTAAGAGAGTATAGTAATACTAGTGCTGTTTCCGCTATGGGTTCTGATGATTCACTAAACATAAGAGTTACTTCGGACTGTGGAGCTACTTGGCATACAATTTACAGCATTACCGCAGCTAATGCACCTACGGTTCTTGAAAAAACAGAATTTTCTTTCCCCCTTTCTGCCTATGCAGGACAAGAAATTAGAATAGGATTCTTTGCCACAGAAGGTACAAATGATGACTCTGAGGATTATTGGTTAATACTTGATGATATAAATGTCTTGACGCTAGCTCCTAACAATGTTGGTGTTACTAAAATCATATCTCCTGTAGGAAGTTGTGGTCTTTCTGCTAGTACTCCTGTAATTGTTCGAATCAAAAACTTTGGTACAGCAGCTCAGTCAAACATTCCTGTACAATATACGATCAATGGAGGTACTCCTGTAACTGCTACTTATACCACAAGTTTAGATCCTGGAGCGGAGGTTAATTTTACTTTCCCCACTTCTGCTAACTTATCTACTCCTGGTACTTATTTAATAGAAGCCAAGACGCTACTTGTAGGTGATGTTGATGCAAACAATGATGCGGCATCAGGTTCTTCTATCAAAATTCAACCTTATGTGTTAAACTCGGTTGATTTTGGAGGATACACTGGAGATAATCTCGGAAGTATATTTCCAGGTTGGGCTGAAGGTCAGGGTCAAAACAAACCAACAAATATAACCTCTGGCTGGACCAGCAACCCTGCTGCATGGACTAACACTTTTTATCCTGATGATACTGTCGCGGCTGTCAATCTTTATACTACTGGCAAAAAAGAGTGGATTTACAGCCCTTTATTTGTTCCTACAGAAGCTAATGCCATAAGTTTTAAATTGGCACTCAGAAGTTATAGCAACACTAGTGTTATCTCTGCAATGGGTTCTGACGACTCCTTAAACGTTAAAGTAACTACAGACTGCGGTGCGACTTGGCAAACTGTGTATAGCATTACGGCAGCCAATGCACCTACTGCTCTTGAAAAAACAGAGTTTTCTATGCCTGTTTATCCCTATTTTGGACAAGAAATTAAAGTAGGATTCTTTGCCACAGAAGGTTCTTTGGACGACATCGAAGACTACTGGATAATACTGGATGATATACAATTGATAACCTTATTTCCTAACAACACAGGCATTACGCAAATAGTATCCCCTGTTGGTAATTGCGGTCTTTCAGGTAACACGCCTATTACTGTCAAAATCCGTAATTTTGGAACATCTCCACAATCTAATATTCCTGTTCAATATGCTATCAATGGTGGAACTCCTGTTACTACAACTTATACAGACGTTTTAGCACCTGGCGCAACTGCCAACTTCACGTTTCCTGTAACTGTCAACCTTTCCACTCCTGGCAACTATAGCATTGAAGCAAAAACAGTGTTAGCGGGAGATATGGAAACAACCAATGATGCAGTTTCTTCTGTAGTTACAAAAATTGGTGCTGGAGCATTTGTTAGTGTAAACTTTAATGGCTTTACTGGTGCTAATTTAAATACAAAGTTTCCTGGATGGAGCGAAGCAACTGGCCAAGCTAAACCTACGGGTACAACCTCTTCTTGGACTAGCAATCCTACTGCATGGACGGATACTTTTTATCCTAATGATACTGTCGCATCTTTCTACGT
This sequence comes from Flexibacter flexilis DSM 6793, assembly GCF_900112255.1. Taxonomy (NCBI): domain Bacteria; kingdom Pseudomonadati; phylum Bacteroidota; class Cytophagia; order Cytophagales; family Flexibacteraceae; genus Flexibacter; species Flexibacter flexilis. The sequence continues at coordinate 419 of NZ_FOLE01000028.1, read as the reverse complement.
TAGTTCATTTAGTGCTTTAGGTAATGGATGGCTTGTAAGTCCTTTGTATAATGTTAATACATCCGATGGCTTGTCTTTCAAACTAGCATTACGCCAGTCGAGTAATACAAGCGCAGTGGCTACAATGGACATCGACGACTCTGTAAGTGTAAGAATAACCAATGACTGTGGTGCTACATGGCAAACCATTTATAGCGTAACAGCAGCTAATGCACCTACTGTTTTAGAAAAAACAGAGTTTGTGGTACCTCTTACCGCCTTTGTTGGACAAGAAATACAAATTGGTTTATTCGCCACAGAAGGAACTAGTTACAGCAATAGCTCTTATTACATATTAGTAGATGATATTCAAATAGAAGCTCTTGTTCCTAACAATGTAGGTATAACATCTATTCTTGCACCAAGTGGAGCTTGTGGTA
>NZ_FOLE01000027.1 GCF_900112255.1 Flexibacter flexilis DSM 6793 | reverse complement strand
GGTCAAAAACTTGCACTTTGCCAAGTATTCCAAAATTAACTGCTGGGAAGGTTTGATGTCCATGGTCAAATACAAAATTAAAAGGGATACTTGGGAGCTAATTTTTGAGCAGGAACAGCCTTTGCAATCTCCGCAGATGAAGCCTGCGCAGCGGGGTCTTGGTATTGTCCCGATTGCTGCAAAAGATACTCTTTCAACTGCCCTGCCTGTTTTTTGTCCAAAAAGAAGGGCGGCTGATGCCCAATCAAAAAAGTGTCAGGCTCAAACACAAAGGCGGGCTGACTGCCTGATTTACAGTAGAATTTGTAAGGCGGCAATTGCTGTAACTGTGTGGTTTTCACCCCAATTTCAGCAGCAAAATCTTTTAAATCCTTAAAACCATTTGCCCCCACCAATTTGGTAAAGGTGTTGGATAAAATGGTACGCAAAAGCCTTGTGTCTGTGATTTGTCCTAAATTTTGGTTGGCAATGACCAAATGTAGGCCAAATTTTCTGCTTTCTTCCAGAATCAGGCCGATGCTCGGACTCAGGTAATTTTGGAACTCGTCAATAAACAAAAAGCAAGGTTTTCTGTATTCTTTGGGCTGGTCGGCTCTGCCCAACACAATGCTTTGTAGTCTGGCAATCAGCAGCTTATTAAAGGCGCGACTGGCTTCTTCGCCCTTGTCTTTGGTGAAGCGCACGATAATAATTTTGCCTTCATTGATGGCCTTTTCCAAGTGCATGGTGCTGCGGCCAGTGGTGGCGCGATAGAAACCGTCGTTGTTGAGCAATGACTGGATTCTGGTGTAAATTCCCGTTTTGGTATGCTCGTAACTTTTGTTCAAAAAGGCCGTTTCAAAGAAATGGCGATGGGCAGGAAAGGGACTTTTTTTGCCTAATTCCAGCAAAGCAGGGTCGTTTTGCATGAAATTTTGCAGGTCTTTGAGGCTTCTATTTTCGTCCAATAAAAGCGTGGCCACGCAAGGAATTAAAAGGGTTTGCATTTGCAAAGTTAATTCCGCTGAAGGCTTCTTCACCCACCTTATTTTTGCTATTCTTACGCTTACCCTATATTTTGCAAAGTTTTAAAATTGTCTTTCATTTTATTTAAAATTATAACGCACTTCTATTATGGCATTAAGCTGGAACGAAATCAAAACGAGAGCTGTCGAATTTTCCAAAGAATGGGCTAATACTTCCAACGAAGAAGCGGATGCCAAACCCTTTTTAGACGCTTTCTTTAATGTCTTTGGCATTACACGCAAAAAAATCGGAACATTTGAGCACCGTGTCAAAAAACTTGATGACGCGAGCGGATACATCGACTTGCTTTGGAAAGGGGTTATCCTCATCGAAATGAAAAGTCGCGGCAAAAACCTTGACAAAGCCTACCAACAAGCCATACAATATACCCATGGGCTAAAGCAACACGAATTACCCAAATATATTCTTATTTCTGATTTTGAAATTTTCAGGCTCTACGATCTCGAAGAAGACAAGACCCTTGAATTTCAAATCTCCGAACTGGTCAATAATGTCCAGCATTTCGGGTACTTGCTCGGATACCAAAAAAAGGAGTACAAGGAACAAGACCCCGCCAACATCAAGGCTGCCGAACTCATGGGAAAGCTCCACGACAGCCTAAAAGAGATTGGTTATGACGGACACCCGCTCGAAGTCTATTTGGTGCGAATCCTTTTCGTATTGTTTGCCGAAGACACCACTATTTTCAATAAACAACAGTTTCAGGAATACATCGAGCAACGAACCAACGAAGACGGCAGCGACTTGGCCGCCAAGCTCCAAGAACTCTTCCAAGTCCTCAACACCCCCAAAGAAAAACGGTTTAAAAACCTTGACGAACAACTCGCAGACTTCCCCTATGTCAACGGAAAGTTGTTTGAAGAAATATTACCGACCGCCAGTTTCGACAGCAAAATGCGACGCGCTTTGCTCGAATGTTGTTACATCGACTGGAGCAAAATTTCCCCTGCCATTTTCGGCTCCATGTTCCAAAGCGTCATGAATCCCGTGGAGCGGCGAAATCTGGGCGCACACTATACCAGCGAAGCCAATATCCTCAAACTCATCAAGCCCCTTTTCTTGGATGAACTTTGGGCTGAATTTCACGCCGTCAAAGACAATAAAAACAAACTCGCCGAATTTCATAAAAAACTCAGCACCCTCAAATTCCTTGACCCTGCCTGCGGATGCGGTAACTTTTTGGTCATCACTTACCGAGAATTGCGACTGCTCGAACTCGAAATTCTACGCACCCAATACAAAAACCAAATGGCGACCCAGATTCAGGACATCATTTGGCTGGATGTTGACCAATTTTGCGGCATCGAATACGAGGAGTTCCCCGCACAAATTGCACAAGTAGCCTTATGGCTCATCGACCACCAAATGAACATGCGCATCAGCAATGAATTTGGACAATATTTTGCCCGTTTACCACTAAAGAAAAGTGCTAAAATTATTCACGGAAACGCATTGCGTACAGATTGGGAAAGTGTTGTATCCAAAAACGAACTTTCATATATCATAGGAAACCCGCCGTTTCTTGGTAAAAAAGAACAAAACGCAAACCAAAAATCAGACATGGAATTTGTTTTTTCGGGCATTAAAGGAAGTGGCATTTTAGATTATGTAACGGCTTGGTACATAAAAGCAGCTCAATTCATTCAAAAAACAGATATCAAAGTAGCTTTTGTTTCTACTAATTCCATTTCACAAGGCGAACAAGTTGGCATTTTATGGCAAATTCTTTTCAATAAATATCATATCAAAATTCATTTTGCTCATCAAACATTTTCTTGGAGTAACGAAGCAAAAGGAAATGCAGCTGTTCATGTTATTATTGTAGGTTTTGCCAACTTCGACAGCAAAAATGAAAAACGAATTTTTGAATATGAAAATATAAAAGGCGAGCCGCACGAAATAAAAGCAAAAAATATCAATCCGTTTTTAGTAGAAGGTAAAGATATTACAGTTGAAAATAGGAAGTCGCCAATTAGTAAGGTTTCTGAAATTATTTATGGCAGTTTTGCGCTAGATGATGGAAACTATACGTTGTCAGAAGAGGAACGAAAAGAAATTATTTCTGAAAATAAAAGTTCTGAAAAATTGATTAAACCTTTTATTGGTGGGCGAGAGTTACTACATTCAGAAAAGCGTTATTGTTTGTGGCTTGCAGAAGCAGAACCAAGCGATATTAAAGGTAATAGTAAAATAAAAGAACGTGTTGAAGCTGTTAAGAAATGGCGTTCAAATAGCGATAGAGCAAATACAAAAAAGCTTGCGTACACACCAACGCTTTTTGCAGAAGTGCGGCAACCGAAAACAAATTATTTAGCATTTCCGACAGTTTCGTCAGTAAACAGAAAATACATTCCGATTGCTTTTCTTTCGCCAAATATTATAGCTTCAAATCAGTTGTATGTTTTACCTAACGCAACACTTTTTCATTTTGGCATTTTGACTTCAATAATGCACATGTCTTGGGTAAAGTACATTTGTGGCCGCTTGAAAAGTGATTATCGTTATTCGGCAAGTATTGTTTACAACAATTATCCTTGGCCGCAAAACCCCACCGACAAGCAAATCAAAGCCATTGAAGCGGCAGCGCAAAAGGTATTAGACGTTCGGGCAAGTTTTCAGCTCCCTTCCGATGGAGGGCTGTCCGCAGAACGGGGTGGTTCAAGTTTGGCCGATTTATACGACCCGCTGACCATGCCGCCCGACTTAGTCAAAGCCCATCAGAATTTGGATAAAGCCGTAGATTTGGCCTATCGTTCCCAGCCATTCACGACGGAAGCCAACCGAATGGAATTTCTATTTGGGCTTTATGAGCAATACACTGCCGATTTATTTTTCGTGGCCAAACCCAAGCGCAAACGCTCCTAAATACGGGTGGTTTTTATTGGCACATTATAATTTCCCCATAGACACGTATTTCAATGCGTGTCTTTTTTGCGTGAGTCTTTTTCATGGGTGCGTCTTTTTTATTCAATGCATCTTTTTTTATTCCCCTCCCCAATGGGGAGGGGTTAGGGGTGGGGTTTTTGTTCATTGAGGTTTTCGTCGATATATACGCGCTGCTGTGCATATTCTTTTAAACACCTGTATCATTTGTTATAATTTCCCCATAGACACGTATTTCAATGCGTGTCTATTTTTGCGTGTGTCTTTTTCATGGGTGCATCTTTTTTTATTCCCCTCCCCATTGGGGAGGGGTCAGGGGTGGGGTTGTGTTGAGATGGGGTTTTTATTAATTGAGGTTTTCGTCGGGGTGGGGTTTTTCTTACGGAGGTTTTTTGTTAGGGGTGGGGTTTTGTATATTTTCCTTTTTATTCTTACTTTCGTCAAACTAAAAACCAATTTATTTTAATTTTAAAAACCCACTTGTCTTTTTATGGCATCTACATCCGAAACAGGCCACGCCAAGAACGTCGCCAATTTCCAAACCCTCATTAGTTTTTGCAC
>NZ_FOLE01000026.1 GCF_900112255.1 Flexibacter flexilis DSM 6793 | reverse complement strand
TTTGCGATTACTCCTGTTGGAGTGAAAGAAGTAAAAGCTAAATCTGTGGCGATTTATCCTAACCCTAACAAAGGTTCATTCAAAATAGATTTGGCGAATGTAGAAGGCAAAGAAGCAATCGTTCGTTTGTATAGCACTACAGGCCAAAAAGTGTATGAAGGATCTTACCATGGTTTAAATGGAGGACAAGTCGTAGAGGTAGAAACGGAAGGTTTGCCTACTGGAATGTATTTGTTAAACTTAGAAGTAGAAGGCCAACGTTTCGTAGGAAAAGTATCTATTCAACAATAAGTTATAACTTATAAATTGCTGAAAAAGCCCGACTGCTCAAAACAGTCGGGCTTTTTTTGTTTATACTATATGTCTAATAGCACTCATTATTACCTACTTACAAGAAAAGAATATTTGATAAAAACAAAATAAAATTCTGTTGAAATTATAAAAATTAAAATTATATATCAAAAAGATAATTAAACTTGGAAAGACAATTTGCATAGAGTAACTTAATAGCCTAAAATATTTTGTTTTATCTTTAACTTAACTAACAAATGAAAAAATTATTTACCTTTTTTTGGGTATTGCTGTTAGTGCAGTTCAGCATTGCTCAGCAGGTAACGGTGCCTACGGACAACGTCAATGGTTCGAGCTACAGACAACCTTTTGGAGGTTACTATGGATATGAGCGGTCGCACATGCTTTACACAAGTTCTGAAATTGGCACTAGTGGTAATATTACTGCTATCAGTTTTTATGTAAACTCTGTATCTTCACCGAGTGACTCTCCAGCCGAGGTTTATTTAAAATTATCTTCAAACACAAGCATTAGTGCCTCTACAGTAGCAGACGTGGAAGCGGGAGCTACGCTTGTTTGGAGCGGAACAATTCCAGTAGCAAGCTTTGTGGCAGATTCTTGGGTTACAGTTACGCTGACAACACCATTTGCTTACAATACAGGTAGCAATTTGGAAGTGTTGGTAAAAAATAATGCAGGAGGTGCTGGTAATGAGGGTACTCTTGCTAAGCGATTTAGACATTCGACAACAACAGGAACATTGTTTCAGTCGTGGAATACTGACAACTCAGCCCCAGCAGGAACAGGTACCGTCTCAGGTAGTCGCCCTAATATTCGTTTGGATATGACACCGCTTGCCGCTACTACAGTAGGGGTTAGTAGTGTAGTTTCGCCAGCGAGTTCATGTAACTTAACAGCGAGTATGCCTATTACTATAAAAATTCGTAACAACGGTACTGGTGCATTAAATAACGTAACTATCCCAGTTTTTTATAGTATAAATGGTGGTGCTGCGGTAGCAGGTTCGTTTACAGGTACACTAGCTTCTGGTGCTACTGCGAACTATACATTCCCTACGAATGCTAACTTGGGCACTCTAGGAACTTATACATTTAAGTTTTGGACTGCCATGCCAGGTGACGAGTCTGCAGCAGATGATATTTTACAAAATTATAGTGTAACAAAAACAGCTCCAGCCACGATTACTCCTGTTACTTTTACAGGATATACTGGAGGTAATTTAAGCACCGTATTTACAGGTTGGAGTGAAGGCAACGGCCAAGCCAAGCCAGCAGGAACAACCTCTTCTTGGACGAATGACAATGCAATTTTTGGTGATGATGTAGCAAGAATAAATCTTTATAGCACTAACAAAAAAGAATGGATTTATAGCCCATCATTTGTTGCAGGTAATTCTTCTGCTATCAATTATAAAGTGGCATTGCGTCAATATAGTGCAACGGGTCAAGTTTCCTTGATGGACTCGGATGACTCTTTGAACGTGAGAGTATCTTCGGATTGTGGTGCGACTTGGCAAACGGTGTATAGCATTACCGCAGCCAATGCGCCAACTGCTTTGGAAAAAACAGAGTTTTCTTTACCTCTATCAGCGTATGCGGGTCAAGAGATTCGTGTGGGTTTCTTTGCGACTGAAGGTGTATCTTCAGGTACAAATGATTATTGGTTAATCCTTGATGATATCGAATTGATTACTCTTGCTCCTAATAACACAGGTATTACTCAAATTGTATCACCTAATGGAAGTTGTGGTCTTTCTGCCTCTACGCCAGTAACAGTTAAAATACGTAATTTCGGAACAACAGCTCAAACCAATATTCCTGTTCAATATACGGTAAATGGAGGTACAGCCGTAACCGCAACTTATACAGGTAGCTTAGCGGCAGGAGCGACAACAGAGTTTACATTCCCGACAACAGCTAATCTGTCAACAGTAGGAAGTTATACTATAGCCGCCAAAACATTATTGGCAGGAGATGTGGATCCTAGCAATGATGGTTCATCAAGCACTGTAGTTAAAGTGGGAGCAGCAAACTTCACATCAGTTTCTTTTACAGGATATACTGGGGGTAATTTAAGCACCGTATTTACAGGTTGGAGTGAAGGCAACGGCCAAGCCAAGCCAGCAGGAACAACCTCTTCTTGGACGAATGACAATACAATTTTTGGTGATGATGTGGCAAGAATAAATCTTTATAGTACTGGCAAAAAAGAATGGATTGTCAGTCCTTTGTTTGCTCCTAATAGTGCTTCTGCTGTCAACTATAAAGTGGCATTGCGTCAATATAGTGCAACGGGTCAGGTTTCCTCAATGGACTCGGATGACTCTTTGAACGTGAGAGTATCTTCGGATTGTGGTGCGACTTGGCAAACGGTGTATAGCATTACCGCAGCCAATGCGCCAACTGCTTTGGAAAAAACAGAGTTTTCTATGCCTCTATCAGCGTATGCGGGTCAAGAGATTCGTGTGGGTTTCTTTGCGACTGAAGGTGTATCTTCAGGTACAAATGATTATTGGTTAATCCTTGATGATATCGAATTGATTACTCTTGCTCCTAATAACACAGGTATTACTCAAATTGTATCACCTAATGGAAGTTGTGGTCTTTCTGCCTCTACGCCAGTAACAGTTAAAATACGTAATTTCGGAACAACAGCTCAAACCAATATTCCTGTTCAATATACGGTAAATGGAGGTACAGCCGTAACCGCAACTTATACAGGTAGCTTAGCGGCAGGAGCGACAACAGAGTTTACATTCCCGACAACAGCTAATCTGTCAACAGTAGGAAGTTATACTATAGCCGCCAAAACATTATTGGCAGGAGATGTGGATCCTAGCAATGATGGTTCATCAAGCACTGTAGTTAAAGTGGGAGCAGCAAACTTCACGTCAGTTTCTTTTACAGGATATACTGGGGATAATTTAAGCACCGTATTTACAGGTTGGAGTGAAGGCAACGGCCAAGCTAAGCCAGCAGGAACAACCTCTTCTTGGACGAATGACAATACAATTTTTGGTGATGATGTGGCAAGAATAAATCTTTATAGTACTGGCAAAAAAGAATGGATTGTCAGTCCTTTATTTGCTCCAACAAGTTCAAGCGGTGTATCATTTAAAATGGCATTGCGCAAATATAGCGCAACGGGTCAAGTTTCCTCAATGGACTCTGATGACTCTTTGAACGTGAGAGTATCTTCGGATTGTGGTGCGACTTGGCAAACGGTGTATAGCATTACCGCAGCCAATGCGCCAACTGCTCTTGAAAAAACAGAGTTTTCTATGCCTATTGCTTCATACGCGGGTCAAGAGATTCGTGTGGGTTTCTTTGCGACTGAAGGGGTATCTTCCAGTACAAGTGATTATTGGTTGATCCTTGATGATATTCAGTTAACTGAGCTAGTCGATGCCAATGTTGGAGTAAGTGCTATTAAACATCCTGTTGGTAAATGTGGTCTTTCTGCTGCGACTCCTGTAACTGTAACACTACACAATAATGGTACCGCTTCACAAACTAATTTCCCTGTGAGCTACAACGTAAACGGTGGCGCAGCGATTACTGAAACATTTACAGGTACATTGGCTTCTGGTGCTAGCGTAAATTATACCTTTAATACAACTGCTGATCTTTCTACGGTAGGAACTTATGCACTTGCTGCATGGACTTCATTACTTGGTGATAATATTACGGATAATGATAGCATGTCTGCAACTGTAATAAAAGAAGCTCCTGTGTCATTGATCCCTGTCAATTTTACTGGCTTTACAGGAGATAATTTAGGTACTGTATTTGCAGGTTGGAGTGAGGGGCGTGGCCAAACTGCACCTACAGGTACAATCTCTTCTTGGACTAGCAATACCTCTTCTTATCCTAATGATGCGGTTGCTTCATTATACATGAGTTCATTTAGTGCTTCTAAAAAAGAATGGTTGATTAGTCCATTGTATATTCCTTCGGCTACAGATGGATTATCCTTCAAAGTTGCATTGCGTCAGTCAACTTCTAATACAAGTGCAGTGGCTACAATGGACACAGACGACTCTTTGAACGTAAGAGTTACAACGGACTGTGGTGCTACATGGCAAACCATTTATAGCGTAACAGCAGCTAATGCACCTACTGTTTTAGAAAAATCAGAGTTTATAGCTTCGCTTACGGCATTTGCTGGCCAAGAAATTCGTATTGGTTTATTTGGTACTGAAGGTACATCTATAGCTTCAGGTTATTACATATTAGTAGATGATATTCAAATAGAAGCTCTTGTTCCTAACAATGTAGGTATAACATCTATTCTTGCACCAAGTGGAGCTTGTGGTA
>NZ_FOLE01000025.1 GCF_900112255.1 Flexibacter flexilis DSM 6793 | reverse complement strand
GAAAAAGATTTGGAAGTTAAAAAAAAGTTTCTGACCTTTGCACCCCGATTAAACGAGAGAGGGGTTAAGATTTTGAAAAGCGAGGCACTGAAAAAAAACTTTAAAAATTTTTGAAAAAAGATTTGGAAGTTAAAAAAAAGTTTCAGACCTTTGCAACCCCAAACGATAAGAGAGGGGAAAGATAACGAAAACGAAAGTAGTTTTGGTTATGACAATTTAAGGGTTTCGGCCTTTAAAAAAGTTCTTTGAATAGTTGATAGAGAGAATGAGAAAACATTTTAGGAAGAAATTCCAAAAGGTGGCTTTTAAACGAAAATAAAGGCAAGGACAGACAACATTTAAAAACGAAGATGGAAGGTCGGAAGATCGGAAGTCAAAAAGAATTTACAATGGAGAGTTTGATCCTGGCTCAGGATGAACGCTAGCGGAAGGCATAATACATGCAAGTCGAACGGATGTAGCAATACATTAGTGGCGCACGGGTGCGTAACGCGTATGCAACCTACCTTCATCAGGGGGATAACTACCCGAAAGGGTGGCTAACACCGCATAATACTACTGAATGGCATCATTTGGTATTTAAATCTGAGGAGGATGAAGATGGGCATGCGTCTGATTAGCTAGTTGGTGTGGTAACGGCGCACCAAGGCGACGATCAGTAGGGGAACTGAGAGGTTGGTCCCCCACACTGGCACTGAGATACGGGCCAGACTCCTACGGGAGGCAGCAGTAGGGAATATTGGTCAATGGTGGGAACACTGAACCAGCCATTCCGCGTGCAGGAAGAAGGGTCTCTGACTTGTAAACTGCTTTAGCAAGGGAAGAAAAAGCTCATGCGTGAGAAATTGACGGTACCTTGAGAATAAGCACCGGCTAACTACGTGCCAGCAGCCGCGGTAATACGTAGGGTGCAAGCGTTGTCCGGATTTATTGGGTTTAAAGGGTGCGTAGGCGGCTCACTAAGTCAGTGTTAAAATTTTGCGGCTCAACCGTAAGTCTGGCATTGATACTGGTAAGCTTGAGTATATGTGAGGTAGGCGGAATTGATAGTGTAGCGGTGAAATGCATAGATATTATCAAGAACTCCGATAGCGAAGGCAGCTTACTGATGTATAACTGACGCTGAGGCACGAAAGTGTGGGGATCAAACAGGATTAGATACCCTGGTAGTCCACACTGTAAACGATGAAGACTCGATGTTGGACAGATATGTTCAGCGTCTTAGCGAAAGCGTTAAGTCTTCCACCTGGGGAGTACGCCGGCAACGGTGAAACTCAAAGGAATTGACGGGGGTCCGCACAAGCGGTGGAGCATGTGGTTTAATTCGACGATACGCGAGGAACCTTACCTAGGCTAGAATGTGAAGGAATGTATCAGAAATGGTGCAGTCAGCAATGACCTGAAACAAGGTGCTGCATGGCTGTCGTCAGCTCGTGCCGTGAGGTGTTGGGTTAAGTCCCGCAACGAGCGCAACCCCTGTTGTTAGTTACCAGCACGTTAAGGTGGGGACTCTAACAAGACTGCCTGCGCAAGCAGAGAGGAAGGAGGGGACGACGTCAAGTCATCATGGCCCTTACGCCTAGGGCTACACACGTGCTACAATGGCCAGTACAGAGGGCAGCTACACTGCAAAGTGATGCGAATCTCGGAAAGCTGGTCTCAGTTCGGATTGAGGGCTGCAACTCGCCCTTATGAAGTTGGAATCGCTAGTAATCGCGCATCAGCAATGGCGCGGTGAATACGTTCCCGGACCTTGTACACACCGCCCGTCAAGCCATGAAAGTCTGGGAGACCTGAAGGCGGTAACCGTAAGGAGCCGTTCAGGGTAAAACAGGTAATTAGGGCTAAGTCGTAACAAGGTAGCCGTACCGGAAGGTGTGGCTGGAACACCTCCTTTCTGGAGACCTTGCCAAGATGGTTTCTTGAAATAAATAGAAACAACAGCAAAAAGTAATTTAAAAGTATCTCATTCTCTATCCTATTCTTAGTAGAAACTAACAAAGTAGTAGAAACAAAAGAAAGGGGACTATCAATTAAAAGAAGAGCAAGCAGTTAAGCTCAAACGGAGCTGACGAGCATAAGAATAAAATTCGGGCTTGTAGCTCAGGTGGTTAGAGCGCTACACTGATAATGTAGAGGTCCGTGGTTCGAGTCCACGCAGGCCCACATAAAAGACGGGGGTTTAGCTCAGCTGGCTAGAGCGACTGCCTTGCACGCAGTAGGTCAACGGTTCGACTCCGTTAATCTCCACAAAAAAGAAGACACAAACGAGTGTATTCGAGGTTGTAAAAACAGCCAATAATGAATTTTATACTAGACGAGAGTTTAGTGATAAAAACAAGTTCTGTAAAAAGAGCAAAGTTCTTTGACATATTGTAAAAAAGAGAGACAACACAAGCTAGGCCGTATTTGAAAGAATATGGAGCCAAGAGTAAAAAAGAATTAACCTTTGATTTATCAGAGGAGAAGAAAGTTACGAAGGGCGCATGGGGGATGCCTAGGCTCTCAGAGGCGAAGAAGGACGTGATAAGCTGCGAAAAGCTGCGGGGATTGGCACATACGAATTGATCCGCAGATGTCCGAATGGGGCAACCCACTATGTTGAAGACATAGTATCCTGTAAAGGAGGCAAACCCGCTGAACTGAAACATCTAAGTAGGCGGAGGAGAAGAAAACAAAAGTGATTTCCTAAGTAGTGGCGAGCGAACGGGAATTAGCCCAAACCGAAGTTGTTACGGCAAATTCGGGGTTGTAGGACTGGAATAATAAATTAAAACAGAATAAGAATGCGTTGGGAAGCGCAACCGTAGAGGGTGATAGTCCCGTATTGGTAATGTTTTATTTTAGTTCAGTATCCTGAGTAAGGCGGGGTCGGAGACGCCCTGTCTGAATCCACCGGCACCATCCGGTAAGGCTAAATACTACTGAGAGACCGATAGTGAACAAGTACTGTGAAGGAAAGGTGAAAAGTACCTCGAATAGAGGGGTGAAAAGAACCTGAAACCATGCGCTTACAAGCGGTCGGAGCCACGTGATGTGGTGACGGCGTGCCTTTTGCATAATGAGCCTACGAGTTACGTCTCATCGGCAAGGTTAAGGACCTAAGGTCTGGAGCCGGAGCGAAAGCGAGTCTGAATAGGGCGTTAAGTCGGTGGGAGTAGACGCGAAACCTTGTGATCTACCCTTGGGCAGGTTGAAGGTTGGGTAAAACCAACTGGAGGACCGAACTGATAAGCGTTGAAAAGCTTCCGGATGACCTGAGGGTAGGGGTGAAAGGCTAATCAAACTGGGAAATAGCTCGTACTCATCGAAATGTCTTTAGGGACAGCCTCGAGGTAGAGTGTCAAGGAGGTAGAGCTACCGATAGGACTAGGGGGCTTCACCGCCTACCAAATCCTGACGAACTCCGAATGCCTATGACATATACTCGGGAGTGAGGGCATGGGTGCTAAGGTCCATGTCCGAGAGGGAAAGAACCCTGACCGTCAGCTAAGGTCCCCAAATCTATTCTAAGTTGAACAAAGGTGGTGCAGTTGCAGAGACAGCCAGGATGTTGGCTTGGAAGCAGCCATTCATTTAAAGAGTGCGTAACAGCTCACTGGTCGAGCGACAGCGCATCGATAATAAACGGGCATCAAGAATAGTACCGAAGCTACGGACTAGTAATAGTGGTAGATGAGCATTCTGACATCAATGAAGCTGCATGGTGATGTGTGGTGGAGAGGTCAGAAAAGCAAATGTAGGCATAAGTAACGATAATGCGTGTGAGAAACATGCACGCCGATAGACTAAGGTTTCCTGTATCAACGTTAATCGGATCAGGGTTAGTCGGGGCCTAAGGTATAGGCGAAGGCCGAAGCCGATGGACAACGGGTTAATATTCCCGTACTAAATAATTGAGCGAAGTGGAGACGGAGTGATGAAAGGTTCGCGGACTGATGGAATAGTTCGTTGAAGACCGTAACTATATTGGGTGTAGGCAAATCCGCATCTGATGGTGAAAGTCGATAGTATGCAAAGCCTTCGGGCAGCGCAATAGTGACCCTAAGGGCTTCCAAGAAAAACTGCTAAGCATATTGATTGTTTACCCGTACCGCAAACCGACACAGGTAGTCAAGGAGAGAATCCTGAGGCGCTCGAATGAATCACGGTTAAGGAACTCGGCAAAATAACCCTGTAACTTCGGGAGAAGGGGAGCCTACCCAGCGATGGGAGGTCGCAGAGAAATGGCCCAGGCGACTGTTTACCAAAAACACATGGCTTTGCGAAAACGAGAGTTGAAGTATAAGGCCTGACACCTGCCCGGTGCTGGAAGGTTAAGAGGGGATGTTAGTCGCAAGGCGAAGCATTGAATCGAAGCCCCAGTAAACGGCGGCCGTAACTATAACGGTCCTAAGGTAGCGAAATTCCTTGTCGGGTAAGTTCCGACCTGCACGAATGGTGTAACGATCTGGGCGCTGTCTCAACCGTGAGTTCGGTGAAATTGTAGTAGCGGTGAAGATGCCGCTTACCCGCAACGGGACGGAAAGACCCCGTGCACCTTTACTATAGCTTTACATTGACTTCGGATAACAGATGTGTAGGATAGGTGGGAGGCTGTGAAATAGTGTCGCTAGGCATTATGGAGCCAACGTTGAAATACCACCCTTATGTTATTTGGAGCCTAATCCGCAGAGCGGAGACATTGTATGGTGGGTAGTTTGACTGGGGTGGTCGCCTCCAAAAAAGTATCGGAGGCTTTCAAAGGTACCCTCAGCACGCTTGGTAACCGTGCGCAGAGTGCAATGGCATAAGGGTGCTTGACTGTGAGACCGACAAGTCGAGCAGGTACGAAAGTAGGACATAGTGATCCGGTGGTTCCGCATGGAAGGGCCATCGCTCAAAGGATAAAAGGTACGCCGGGGATAACAGGCTGATCTCCCCCAAGAGCTCACATCGACGGGGAGGTTTGGCACCTCGATGTCGGCTCGTCACATCCTGGGGCTGGAGAAGGTCCCAAGGGTTCGGCTGTTCGCCGATTAAAGTGGCACGCGAGCTGGGTTCAGAACGTCGTGAGACAGTTCGGTCCCTATCTGTTGCGGGCGTAGGAATTTTGAGGGGGGCTGACCTTAGTACGAGAGGACCGGGTTGGACGTACCGCTGGTGTATCGGTTGTATTGCCCAGTGCATTGCCGAGTAGCTAAGTGCGGAAGAGATAAGTGCTGAAAGCATCTAAGTACGAAACTCGCCCCAAGATGAGAATTCCCTTAAAGGTCGTTGGAGATGACAACGTTGATAGGTTGCAGGTGTAAAGTCTGAGAGGACAAAGCCGAGCAATACTAATTACCTGTGGACTTTCTGTAAATAGAAATTTATAGTCTCTTTTTTTTACGATATGTTAACGATATTCTGTGTGCTGGTTCGGGCAGCGATAAAACACAAAGACAATGGTGGCTATGGCGTAGGTGTTCACCTCTTCCCATCCCGAACAGAGAAGTTAAGCCCTACAACGCCGATGGTACTGCGGTCACACGTGGGAGAGTAGGTAGCTGCCAACCTTATTAAGCACAGGGTCATCTTCACAAGAGATGACCCTCTTTGCTGTTTATACC
>NZ_FOLE01000024.1 GCF_900112255.1 Flexibacter flexilis DSM 6793 | reverse complement strand
AAACCGAAAACCGCAGGCAAACGCAAATAGTTTGCCTGCAAAACAAAACAGTACCTAACCAATTTTCAATAATTTAATTTTCACAAAACCACTAAAAAAATGTTTGAAACAACAATAGGCGCAAGCCAAGACAAAACCCCAGTAGAAGCAGGCGCAGGCCGCACCAGACAAGCCGCATTAGACCGTTTGGGCGAATTGCCTGAAAGTATTCAAGAGGCCATCAAGCAAGGTGCAATGATTTTCATTGACAGAACGGTTTTTGGCACACGCGAGGCGGGTTCTGATTCTGTTAAAATTTTCAAAACAGACGACGACATCAAAGCGGGTGTTTGTTCATTGGCAAAAGCCATGCTTGAAAAAGACCAGCATTTCATTTGTACCGCGATTATGATTGAGCAAGGCGATTCGCTGGAGGGTTTTGTGCCTGCTCCTTTTACCGACGCGATGCACAGCGCAGAGATTGACTTGAACACCGCAGGCGCAGACAGAGTCAAAGGGTTGCACATGAACCAATTTTACACCGCCAATCCAGACGCAGCGGTGGGCGACAGCACAAAACCGTATGGTTTTTACAAACTGAAATCCCCTTTGTATATCCCACCGCAAAAGGAAATCAAAGTAACCATCAACGGCGAGGCCGAAATCGACGGGGTTATTCGTGTAACCTTAATCGGCTTGCAAGTAGCTGCTAAACCAAACTTAGCATAACACATAGCGCAACATTAGGACTATATTTTGAAAGGCCGCTAAACGCTAAGAATTAGCGGCCTTTTTCTCTCTCCTTAGCACTTAAATAATTGCAGCGATGAAAACTTTAGAAACCGTTAGAGTTATAACCTTAGATTTTGCTTTCGGGCTTTTAGGCGAAAATGAAGCCAATAAGGGTAAAAATTATATTTCAGGCGACGGGCGTACTATTGGTGGAAGTTTGACTAAAGAAGTAACGATTGAAACCGATTGGAAATATTTAATAGGTTTTATGACTACCATATACCCTATTCAGGCACGCGTCAATTTAGGACAATTAAAAGTTGGTTCAGATTCTGACTATTTGCCAGAGGGTCTTTGGCTAAACTCAATCAATACGCTTTCCAGTGCCAAAATCGAAGAGCGTATTTGGCCGCTAAAATTAGACGTAAACCAAGACAAAATTCGCGCAACCCTAAACGATGCCACGCAAGCCGCGAGCTTTGCCGCCGCAGCGATTCAAAATTACAGCGTACAATTAGCATTTGTCCTTCAAAAGTCAAACAAATAACATGGCTACTAAATTACACGAGCTTTACGCCATCAAAACCACCGCAGGAAAGACGGATAGTTTTTCTTTGACTTTACCCCAACGCTACGAAAACAAAGAAAAGGAACTTGTTTTTTGGGCTTCAAACGGGGCGGCAAACGTGAGTCTATCTGTGAATAATAATCAAAATATTTTGATTGATTCTTTGACGGTTAAGCGCGTAGATGTGGAAGCCTATAACGCCACCTTTGAAGGCCAGCCCGAAATTTTAGAAGTAACGCAGCCGACGGCCATGTTAGCGGCCAATGGTTTAGGCGGCTTTAAAATCGCTAACAAGCAGGCTTTTAGCGATTTTATTAACGATAAAAGCAGACGTTACAAAGCCCTTGTTATCAAAGTAGGTAGCCAACCCGCAGCCATTGCCTTTAATGGAAAATATATCGTTTATGACGGAAATATTACATTGCCGTCGAGAGCTGAAGACCTGGCCGCAGCAGATGCTGAAGTTTAACGTAAGTTATTGATTTTCAAATGATGTATTTTTTAACTTTCAGCACTTGCACTTCAAACCACAATGTTTTTAATCAATATATTACATGGCACTACCAACAATAATCGAATCACGCGCACAGGCGATAGACCTTGCACGGCGTGAAAGGCAACAGGAAGCCGAATTACCAACCAACGGCCTAACGTTCTATCCATTGAGCGACCAAGCGCACGGGGGACGAATCAAGCACATAGCGGGAGTTATCCAGACCGATGTTTTGGGCGAATTAGACCAAGCCGCCGAAGTAGTTTTTAAGGTTTTTCTCAAAGTAAACGAGTAGTATAATGGAATTAGAACTGGCAATAAATCAATATTTGGCCGCAAAAGGCATAAGGCGAGACGAAGGCAGCCGTTACAGGCTTGATTTTAGAAGCGTTGTGTTTTCGTTAGAGGAAGGGGAAGTAAGCACCGATGTTTTATCTAAAGAAGCAGATAGTATGTTGTTTTTCTACAAGGGGGTGTTTTCTGTTTCAAATTACGAAGACGGCGGAACTATTACTTTGATAGGCGGAACGGAGCAAACGAAAATTGCTATTGTGCCAGAAAAAGCCAACAACGACCGCACCAGTTTTGAATGTTCCTTTTTGTTTCAGACACCTAAAACAATGGAAAGAAAATTTGAATTAGGTACTATTACGGGTTTTGTTAAGTTCTTTTTTGTTAGAATTATCCTATTACCATAATGCAACCAACCGTTATCTATATAGACGAAAATGAAAAGATAGAATCTTTATCTTTCAAATTCGCAAAATATCCTTATTGGCACATTACAGACAGTACGGGAGCTATTTTGTACCAAAAATTCGACCCAAGTATTACGGCCAATAAGCGGTCAGAGCCTTTGGACTTTGCCGCATCTTTGGAAGATGCCATAGAGTACGCCAAAAAATCGCAAGAACCGCGTTTGGTGTTGCATTACGGCAACAATAAAGCCGACATCGGAAATAAGCCAAAAACCTTTATTATAACAAACCAAGACGAAGCAGCACAGGCGCAACAAGACCCAATTTTGTTTTTAGCCAAACTGCAAAACAACCCGATAGCCGCCGCGTTGGAGGGTTTGGCGGGAGTTGGAGCAGGTAACGCAAATGCAGGTACAGGGATGAATCAATTAGCTTTGCTTTCAAAGATTGCAGGCGGAAAAAATGCAGCCGCAACCGAGTTTTTCGAGCGGTTTCTTGAATTTCAGGAAGAGGCACACGCCAGAGAAATGGAAACGCAAAGGCAAATGTTTGATATGCAGCTTAAGGCATCTCAAGAGGCCAACAAACATCAAATTGAATTATTGCGCCTTGAAATGCAGCAGGCAGCAGACGGCAAAAAAGGCGGACTAAATGGTGTTATGGATAGTGTTGCAGCCAACCCCGAAGCCATACTAAATGGTATTGCAAATTTAGCGAGTGCAGTTTTGCCATTTTTCAAAACGCCAGTAGCCGCCGCAACCAGCGTTGCAGGTGCAACAGGTGCAACAACAGCAGCACAGGCGACGGCCAGCACAACGACGGCCACCGCAGCCACCAACAGCGCGACAGCACAGGCGACCGAGCGCAAGCCGCGAAGTTTTCAGATTAACACCGACGACGACGAGGAAGAGGAGGACGAAGAGGACGGCAGCGACGACGAGGAAAACGACGAGGACGAGGACGACGGCAATGTTTACGAAATAGACGCAAGTAGTTTCAGCGACGAGCAACGCCGCTCACTGGATAACGTCATGGGAGAAATGGAATTTAATCCTGACTTAGCTAAAGAGATTGAGGATTTTATCCGCTTCAAAAAAACAAAAGAAGCAGAAAAAACACAACAGTAAACCATCTAAAAACCACTTTAAAAAATGCCAGATTTTAATTTTAAAAACGTCACTATTTCCGCAGAAAACAGAGAGGAGGCCGAGCAAAAAATGAATGCCTTGTTAGACGCAGCCGAGCAATTAAGCGGGGACGAGTTGGAAGCCGCTATCAATTTTATTTTGGAGAAACCAAAACTTTTGGCGGAAGTTCGCAGAATTGCCGCTTCAGGCGAAAGACCGAGCTTGCTTTCTTTGGCTACTAACCTTACTAAATTCATGTAATCATGTTTGAAAACCCACAAAACCAGCCCCGAAGCCCTGCTTACCAAGCCACTATCGCAGCGATTATTTTGGCTATCGTGATTATAGGCTTTTTTGTTGCAAAATCAACAGTACGAGGCATAAAACAAGGCTATTACGACAACCAAGACGGCCAGAGTTACACAAACAACAGCGACGGCCAAAGCGTTGATTTGAATACTTTGGCGCGCGAATACCGAGCCGCCGCGAATAATTCGGGTACTGATTGGATGATAGATTTTGACGGTACAGACGTAGAGGCCATGTATAGTTTGGCCGAGCAAAGCAAGGGCATCTTTACGCAGGTAGCAAAACGATACAAGCAGCTTTACAACGAGGTTTTACTCGAGCGAATAGCCGAAGAGCTGAACAGTAGCGAGTTTGCAAAATTTAAAGCATTGGCAGGACTTTAACCACTTATATATATGGCAACAACAAGATATTTACCCGCCGTTATTGAGCAGTTACCAGCATTGCCGACGGCGACCGAAGTACGCACACAGGCGGTGAAAACCTATCGAGACAATAGCACGCTATTTGCACTTTTGGCGGTGTTGCTTGCACTTGGAATAATTTACTATTTCAAAGATAGTATTGTAGGTATTTTTACGCCATCAAGTAGCAACAACAGGCAGCAGCAAAGCAACATTGTTATTGCGCCAAAGCCAACACCGAAACCAAAGCCAAAACCAGCGACGACGGAGACGGCCACGAACCAAACAAGCAAACCAGCCAGCCGCGTAATTGCACGATTTGGGGATAAAGGAAAATACTACGTTCGGCAGGTGCAAGAGGCCTTAAACAAGTTAGGTGAAAACTTAGAACCCGACGGCGACTTTGGCACAAAGACAATGCAGGCATTAGCGCGAAAGGGATTTAAAAACCCTAAACAAGTAACGGACACAGGTTTAGCGGCTTTGCGAAAGCAGAAAAAAATGACTGATGCAGGCGCGAAAGCCGCCAAAATAGTAGCCACAACCTCAAATCCTCTTTGGGCGGACGCTTACTTGTGGTGGAAGTCGGTAACGGCTTAATGCAATTTCAATCATTTAATTATTTTATTTCTCAATTAAAAAACCACTTTTAAAAATTATGTACGAGTTAGAAAAAAGCACAGCAATTGCACGCGTCAAAGCTGCATATTTAGCCGAAACAGGCAAAGTATTAGCCGAAAACAGTATCAGTGTTGAGGTTTGCGCCGAAACAGCAGAACCGAAAGGCGTTTCTGTTCTTTTGGTTGGTGGTCGCCCAGACGTTCCTCTGGATAACGCCTTTATTGTGTTGTTGAACCCTGAAAAAGAGCTAAAAAACACGCTCCACGCCACCGACGGCAAAGGCTTGTTTGCGATTGGTACTTTTGTTGAAAATGGCAAAAAAAAGGCCTTTTTGTCAAAAAATCGCACCTTTAGCGCATCGAGTTTGAAAGTATCCAACACAGGCCGCAATCCATTGAATTTGGATTATATTTTAGCTTATCCATTGGTAGCAGCCAGCGAAGCTCCAGCAGAACCAGTCAAGACGGCGACGGCCAGCGAATCCGCAGGCGACGGCGACAGTAGCAGCGAAGCTCCAGCAGAGCCAGCCGCCGCAGAGCCAGCGGCGACCAAGACGACCACCAAGAAAAAAGCCTAAACCATGACACCAAAAGAATTTGTTCAAAAATTCGGCAAGGCAGCCGCCAAAGCGTGTGCAGGTACTAAGTTGTTTACCAGTGTTTGCCTTGCTCAAATGGCACTGGAGACAGGTTGGGGAAAAGACGGGATAGCCACGAAATATAATAATTGGTTTGGTATCAAGGCCGACGCATCGTGGAAGGGTAAGAAGGTTTTACTTTTGACGGTAGAAGAAGTAAACGGGGTTCGCAAGAGTGTAAAACAATGGTTTCGGGTTTACGACACGGCGGACGAATCTATCAAAGACCGCGTAAAATTTTTACTTGATAATCCACGCTATAAACAGTTTGGTGTATTTGCCGCGAAAACCCCCGCCCAGCAAGCGCAAGCCTTAGAAAAAGCAGGCTACGCGACGGCCTCTAATTACAACGAAGTAATAGAGTCCATTATTAAGAGTAACAATCTTACAGCCTTAGACGATTTGGCCGAAACATTGGCCGAAAAAAAGTAATCATAGGGCTTGGGCTTATAGCCTTAGCCCTGATTATTCTCTATTATTATTATCAAAACAAAACCACTCTATACAATGAACCATACCCACAAAATAGAATTTGGGTTTAACACCATTGTGGCATTTTTTTTAGGCAGCTTTTACGGGGTACAGGCTTACGCCGCGCCCCCGACCTTGTCTTTTGTCCTTTGTTCGATTTTTGGCAGCCACGAGATAGCGCATTTTGTCGGTAACGCCTTTGCCGCGTTGCTTTACGGAGGCCTTTCAACACTTGGTGGCATCTTTGTAACATTTTTCAAAGACGACATTCGGGACTGGTTTAGAGCGCACAAACACACTTTTTCAATTACAAATATTGCAAAAGGTCATTTTGCCTTGAAAATGCTAAAAGTTTTAGTAGTTACATTGCTGATTTACTACACTTTGGCAGGCACAATAACAGTAATGAATCTAATTGAAGGTTTGGCCGCGCTTGGTCTTGCAAGTAGTTACACCGCTATACCGATAGCCGAGCCACCGCCACCAGAGCCGCCCGATATAGCAGCCGAGCCGCCAGCCGAAGCTCCAGCCGAAAGACCAGTTTTTAAGATAGCCAAAAACACTCCAGCCAATGAAAAAGAAAAAGAAGAGTACCCTTAAAAAGGCGGGTGATTGGGTTGCGAAAGGAGCGGCCTACTACATTGGATTTTCGCTTTTGTTGTTTATTGTTTTTGCAATTATAACAACAGGTGTAGCCGTAGCCGCCAACCGCCGAAAAGCCAGCACAGGGAACGGCAGCGTAGGTGCAGCAGGAACGAAAGCGAAAAAAGCCCCGGACCCCAAACAGGTAAACGCGGCATTTGCCGCCAAGATGCAACGGGTTTTGGCCAGCTTGGAAAGCGATAATGTTGTTTTGCGTTCGCACTACGAAAAAGCCAACGCCAACGAAAAAGAGGCCATCGAACAAAAGTTAGCCAAAAACGCAAGAAAGGCCAACGAACTCAAAAAACTAATTCCCAAAAACAACGACAACGACCAAGACGAATGAAATTAGAAGACTATACAGCAGAATGTGCAGCCTTAAAAACCGCCATATTGCAGCGTAATGACATTATATTGATTCAGGCAAACGCAAAAGGTACGTTAAGTTCTGACCAAATTTTTTTTGAACCTAAAGAATTGATAATTCCACCCCTAAGTGATGTTAATTTTTTGACTTCATACAATGGCGGGCTTC
>NZ_FOLE01000023.1 GCF_900112255.1 Flexibacter flexilis DSM 6793 | reverse complement strand
CAAGACGTAAAAAACTATGTCAAATCCGTATTTGGTGCAACCAGTCCCCAATACAAGCAAATCAGCGGCTTGCGTTTTAATCCGATTCCCAAATAGCAATTAGCCAACATTTTCACAATACCCCGTAGAGACGCAAATTATTGCGTCTCTTTTTCATTTATCCGCCCCGCAATTCCTATTAAAGTCTTCCCCTTGGGGAAGATTTAGATGGGGTTTTAATATTCTGCTCCCGCAATTCCTGTTATCCTACCTGCAATTCCTGTTATCCTACCTGCAATTCCTGTTATCCTACCTGCAATTCCTGTTATCTCACCTGCAATTCTTGTTATCCTACCTGTAATTCCTGTTATCCCACCTGCAATTCCTGTTATCCCACCTGCAATTCCTGTTATCCTACCTGTAATTCCTGTTATCCCACCTGTAATTCCTGTTATCCCACCTGCAATTCCTGTTATCCCACCTGCAATTCCTGTTATCCTACCTGCGATTCCTGTTATCCTACCTGTAATTCCTGTTATCCTACCTGCAATTCCTGTTATCCCACCTGCAATTCTGAATGTCAAGGCCATATCCTACACTGGTATCGAACGCGTTTTTGGGCTTCGCCTACTTCTTGCCCAAAAATCGGTTCTTCTCCGCATGGATAAACCTTGACCTTGAGGGCTTGCGATTAGAGGCAGGCTGTAGCTCTTTGATAG
Organism: Flexibacter flexilis DSM 6793; assembly: GCF_900112255.1. NCBI lineage: Bacteria > Pseudomonadati > Bacteroidota > Cytophagia > Cytophagales > Flexibacteraceae > Flexibacter > Flexibacter flexilis. The sequence goes on along the minus strand of NZ_FOLE01000023.1, from coordinate 8,425 downwards.
CTACTTTTACTCTTTCCATCCGTTCCCATGAACCACACACGAATCAGAAAAACACCCGAAGTAGCCAGTGGCGATTTCTTCTTTGACGGCACACCATTTGTCACGCCATGAGCGCAGGAGTTACTTAGCCCACAAAATGTGCAAAGCATTATTTCGGAGTTGCAGCACTTGGCCAAAGCGCAAGGGGGCATAGATTATTTGCAGGTGTATTATCAGCCCGAGAGTGAGCAGAAAATTTGGGTGATAGACACGACCCCACGCCGCAGTTTGCAGGAAAACAAGTTAGTGGGCAACCGAGAATATCACCACTTTACTATCCTCACTCCAGAGGAATACTAAACCACTCCACACCCCAAGCCGTCCCGCACAAGGAGGGTTTGGGGTGTTTTTTTAGTAGGTGCGGGAGGAAATAGTTGGGATTATATATCTGTGAATGGTCTTGTTTTATATTGGAATTATGTGGATTTTACCCAATAAATCTTAATTGTAAATTTAGGTATATGTAGTATTCCCCATTTTCAAGAATAGGAACGCCTATTCCATACCTGCTTGTACTGGGTGTATCCAGTTTGATGTTGTTAATAAGGTATTCGCCAAATTCATTTTCATTGTAGATATAGAAGCCAACCAAATTGCCATCATATTTGACAATGATATATCCTTTTGCCTCTGTTCTGAACCCATCTCGAGGGGTATTAGGCATCATTACTGAGGCTATCATAATCAACAATTGCTTGATTTTCAATATAATATTTTCTTCTGTTATGCCATTATTAAAAAATACAGGAACGTCTTTAATATAAGGAGCTATATCAAGCAATTTGTTGCAAAATCAGCGATAGTATATTTTCAAAACCTCTCCGATAATATCTGGCATTAAGGAATCTATTTTCAATAAGTTTTCTTCAAAAATAGGAGAGTTGTCTCATTTACAAAAAGCCAAATCTCATCCATTTTCATAGATTTCTTTGATGACTTTTTGTATCTTAGAGGATGATTTTCAGTTTCTATAAGTAACGTGTTTTTCTCAAATACGTTCAATAACTTCTTTATTTAAGTTGTTGATTTTAAACTTAAAGTTAGTGTGTTTAGAGGCATTTAATAAGGTGGATAAACCTCCCAGAGATGACTTTATACTAAAACCAGCTTCTATGTCTTGTCATATTACGTCGTCTTCAATAAGACCATATATGTCAGATTTCATTTGAGATGATTGTTTTACCGAATGGAATTTTAAACTATTTAGCAAATCATTCGCTGCAATAATCGTAAAAGTTGTTTCAGTATTTTCTTTTATTTCACTATACATTTCTGCCACAAGGTGTTCTAATCAGCTCATTTTCAAAATCGTTTCGCCTGTTCTTTCTTCTATGATTATTTCTTGTGAATCAGTGGCATAATGATATTCTTTTTTGTCTTCTCCTTCGTATTTTAGCAACTTTTTAAACTTTAAATCAGGCAATCAAGAAATGTTAAGATTTCTATCTCATAAGGACAGTTTTTTCTCAAGAAGTAATTTCAAAAAAACATAAAACTCGCTCCATTCTCCTTTATTTCAAGTAATCATATTGGTAAATTACTTTATAAAAAACTTATCAAGATATTTGACAATTTCTTGTGCCGTATATTGAATTGCGTCTATTGCTACTGAATTTCCAAGCTGTTTCATTGCTTCATTATTGGTGACAGGAAATTCAAAATTATCGGGAAAACCTTGCATTCTTTTTCATTCTTTGGGTGTTACTCTTCTTTCTTTTCCATCGACAATGTAACCATCTCGATTTCTTCTGTCCGTTATTGCCGAGCCTTTTCATCAGACTCTTAGGGTAAATCCAATTGTTTTTTCGCAGTTTCCTTCAAATACATCAGACATTGTCATTTTTAATGCTCTTTTGGGCGGAAATAGAAATGAGGGTGCATTTTCAACTAATCTGGTTTTATCAAATCAAACCATAAATATTCTGGGGCGATTTTGAGGAAGTCCGTAATCTGATGCCTTTAGAATTTGGTAATAAAAAGAGTATCACAATTCTTTTGTTAAAGCATTTATAATGGTCTCCAAAGTTCTTCAATTATCATGTTTTTCCAAATGCCTTACATTTTCAAGAAAAAACGCTTTTGGTCTTTTATGTTTGATAAGTCTTGTTATTTCAAAAAACAAATTACCTCTTTCATCTTCAAATCAACGTTTAAATCACGCCAAACTGAATGGCTGACATGGGAATCATGCGCAAATAATATCAAAATCTGGAACAGTTTTTTCATCAACATGATGAATATCTTTATAAAATAGGTTATTTTCAAAAATATCAGGAGACTTGTCTTTGAAATTTAATTCATAGGTACTTCTTGCTTTATCATTAATATCACAAGCCATTACACATTTTAATCACAAATTATGTAAGGCTAAATGAAATCCTCCAATTCAACAAAATAAATCAGCAAAAGTGTACATTAGTAATTCATTTATAATAAAGGTCTTATCATTAAAAATACATCTGCAATGATAAATATGTTTTGCGGGAAATCAATAGGATAATTCATTTGATTATTACAAGTATCTTTCAACTAATTTAAAGTTATTGGAGTCTTTAATAAAGTCCGAAATACTGCCTTTAAAAACAATTTCAGTTTCATCTATTTTTTCGATATATTCAATTAATATTTCAATTTCTTCAAAACTAAAGCCATATTTTAGCATCCATATTTCAGTTTCGTTATCTGTTCCGTATCTTATCAGGTTGCTCATTGTTTTTGCTCTGAAATCATTTGTATCCTGAAAGTATAATAAGAATGCACTAGATAAAGGGTCTTTGATAGATAATGATAATACTTTGTCTATATAATCGTAAGTGTCATATACAATTTTATCAAAATCAACGTTCAATATACTTGTTCCTTGCTTAAAAAGAGGAATACTTCTTTTTAAAGATTTGTTAGGTAAAGACTCGGCTACGCAAGAAAATCTTACTTTTACTCTTTCTAATTCACTTGCTCTATTTTCTCTTTTGAGTTGGTTTTGGAGTTCTTTTTGGGCTAAAAAAGCATATCTTAGTGAGACTATTTCAGCAAAAGACTTACCTTGAATTTGCCATAATAAAATAGGTATTGCAGTGTCCAATACTCCTTTTTCTCCCGAAGATAATTCTGTACGCCTTAAATGCGCTTTGTAAATATTTTGAAAGGCATCTTTAATGCTCTTACGCCTTGGCTTTTCTAAATTATAATACGCTCTTGCCGTTAATAGGGTTCCTTCTTGATTTAGTAAACTATTTAAAATAAGTGCTATTGACTCATCTATATTTGCCTCAGAAATCCTTTTAATTTGACTTTCTGTTAGCTGTAGTTCGGGATTAAAAGTATCATTTTTTATGGCATCAATAATATCAATAAAATCTTCCTGATTAGAATTGCGTTCATCGTCCAAAACAGAAATAGAAGATAGAACCGATTCTTGTTGTAATCTTTGCATAAAAGACTTTTTATTTTTCTTTGATACAATAACATAACCATAGTCAAAACTAGCATCCTCAAGAGTTGTTCTTCCTGCTCTACCTATCAAGTTTTTTAAATCTAATATTTTTTTGTCATCACTGCCCGTGAAGCGAAAGTTATCTATCCAAATGATATCAAATGGCATATTAATTCCTTGAATAAGAGTAGAAGTAGAGAAGCATATTTTAGCATAATTTCCATTTACAAACTCTTCAATTATTAAGCGAGCCTTTAAGGGTATTGAACCATGATGAATCACTATACCTTTTTTCATCAGAGAAATTAGGTTAGAGTATTTACTTTCATCGTCTTTGGTTCCTAAAAACATTTCAAGCTGGGAGATGTAGGCAGTGGCCTTTGTATCTACTATTTCTGGACATAAATCAATATACTGTGAGAATTTTTCAAAATAATTGTTTTGGTAAATATTATTCTTTGAAATATAAATAAGAACAGTACCATTGCTCTTAATTACATCTTTTACTATATCTGGAGCAACTAATTCTCCTTTTGTTCCGTCTTCAAAAGGAGAAAAATATTTAAACGTATTTTGAAAATATTCGATATAGATTTTTCCTACAGTCTTTTGATTATATGTTGCATAGTTTGTGTTATTTATAATGTTATGTTTAGTAAATTGAGCTTCTGGATTGAGGATAAAAGGGTGCGTGAACACTTTTTTTACATGACCTAGTTTTTTGTCGATTCTTCTTACTAAAGAATCGAATCTCATTCCTCTAATACCATCTTCTGAAATCTGAGCTTCATCTAATAAAATAAGCTCTAAATTGAGTTTATCTACATTTTTAAAGATTTCTTCTCCTCTTTCTGGAGTCAGAATATAAATTCTATTTTTAGTTTTTTTTGTATTAACTACCTCAACAAATTGCAGGACTAACGTTTCTTTGGAGACTATTTGTTTTATTTTTATCAAATATTCAGAAATTAATGCTCTTGAAGGCAATATAATAATAATATCTCCGTGAGTCTCTTTAATTAATTGCTGAAATAGGAAAGACTTTCCTGCGCTAGTTGGTGCGGAAAAAGAAAAATTTGTATGGGTTTTAATGGCGGTGTAAGCGTTTGCTTGTATAGGAGTAAATTGGTGACCAGTCTCTGCTAAAATTGTTTGAGCGTATGTATTATATATGGTTTCTAAGAATGTATTAGGGCTTTGAGTTTTATAAAATAAACCCATCAAAAACATCAATTTACCTTCATATTCTGTAAATTCATTTGGGTAAAACTTTTTCATATACGCCAAAGATTCTAAATGATTATTATCAATAGGTCCATTGATATGAAAATCTAAGAATATTTTTTTAATCAAATCAGAATCAATTTTTGATTGAAAAAAGCTACTGCTTAGCATATTTCTATGGCAATTAAATAAAGTTCTTTATGTTTGGTTATTTCTTTTAGTGCTGAGGATGTAAGTGCATTTGTAAAAGTTATATCTATACTTTCATTGTTAAAAGAAAATGCAGCAGTGTATCCTTTTTCATTATTATTAGTAATATTAGCTAAGGTTGTTTCATCTAAAAAAGGTTTTAACCATATCAATTCTCCGCTATCTTTATTATTACCAATAAACTCTTCTATTTGATTTAATGCTTTTTCGCGTGGGGTAACGCTTAAACTAAATTTAGCTTCCCCAAAAATCAGATAATTACTGCTACTAATTGTATGGAAATCAAAACCTGGGTTGCCTGAAACTTTTTCTTTCCATAACTCTGCTAATGGAATTTTCTGGTGTCTATACTCCTTTTCTAAAGCACATTGTGCAGTATAAGAAATGAGATATTCTCCAATATCTTTATTCACTGAAGAAGATACTTTTGCTATAATATCATTTACTATTTTATTAATTGTCCTTTCTACATTAGCTCTAAAAGATATTTGAGCTGTCTTATCATTTAACTTCCCTATCCAACTTGTATCAGAAATATGCGTTTCAAATTCACTTATAACAGACTTCCAATTGGTTATTCTTAAATACAGGGAATGTATTTTACAACCTGAAGAGTTCTCTATGGCATTTACATTACTTGCATGAACTTTTGTTATCTCCATATTATTCTATAAGACAGCATTAAAATGTATTATTTATATATAATCAAAAATAGACATAAAAATACTAAATGCAAGCTATAAAATCCAAAATGTAACAGATTGTAACTGTTTATTTTAATTAATAAATCAATACTGAATAAAATTCCACCCCTTACACAGAAACTCCACCCTATTCCTTATACTGCGACCATGCGAACAGTTCTGGTTGCAAAAGTGGCCAAAAGCGGTTCAAGATTTGTACCATAGACTGCATTTTTCTCCCCCTTACGGGGGGATTTTTGGTAAAAAAAGACTCTCACAAGTGGAGAGCTTTTTATTTCGGAGTAAATATTGACCTTGAGAATCATTGTAGCAATTCAACTATAATAAGATACTATACCGCAGATTCCCTATTATCAAATTGCCTTGATCTATTTCTGAGGAATCAATCAAGAAGACGGTTTAGCAAAGTAGAAAAATAACCAACTGTCAAGACTGCCACTATATACGAAAAAATCACATGATAGAATCGTGATAAATTTTCTGGGAAGATAAAGTTGGCTAGCTGATTTATCGGAACAAGAGGGTTATAGAAGTATTGGAAGATTGGTCGCAGAACAAGAGCAAGCCCAGTGACGATAAGCAATTTTTTATTGTTACTCTTATACAATACGGAAGGCAAAAAAGCTCCTTGCACAGGAACAAAAATATACCATATTCCTGTCGCAAGAACCCGCAAAAATGATGGAGCGGCGTCCACAAAGTAGGGAAGGTTTGACGCTATAAACGCAAAAATCACAACAACGACAACAATAGTCCAGAGAATAATTTTAAGGGGAGTATTCATATATTATATGAACAGTAAAAAAGGTTGGCACATAGCACCAACCTTAGACAATAGCCTTTAAAAATCAAGGCTTATTTTTGTAGCTTCATTTCTGCTTTTAATGCCTGTACTTCATCCTGTATCCCAACCGCATAATACAGTGCATTACTTCTATTTTTACCAACCAATATATATACATACTCACCAGATTGCCTTCCATTTACACCACCAATGCTTAATATATTCCTTGCCGTTACACTTATTCCTCGAATTTTGTATGGAGATGCTAGTGTTGCAGGCCCCACATAAAATACCAATTCATAATCACAGTCCGTTTGTCCTGGATCTGTAGCATCCCATACGGCATAACAACTTGTATTATATGTAGAATATTGCTGAGTTACGATTCCATGATAATACTGAGGACATGAACTAGCCAACTTTGATTGACTGTTTTTCACCGAAGGAACAATTAACTCGATTTCTACATCCGAAAGTTGATTGGGAGACTTCCCAAACTTATAGATAGATTCTGACAATAGACGCTCTCTATCTTGTAATGCGACCTCAAAGGGTATATCATTTACCCTTGCCATTACTCTTGCCTGATAATGTATAAACGTTTTATAATCATCAGTAGATAGAGTCTTGAATAGCGATACTGTTTTAGTTATTTCTTCATCTGAAAGATTAGTAGCAACTAAATTATTCGCCAACATCTCTAACTCTTCATTAGAAATATTTACTTCTTTTTTCACAATACTCTGTTCTTTCTGACAGGAAGAAAAACCAACAACTGACACAAAGACAACAACTGCCGAAAAGTATTTTAAAATAAGTGTTTTCTTAATCATAACGAAAAAAAAGTTTAATTTTTATTTATGCAGCTTAATTCTAAATCCTTTATTAGCAAAGCGATTTCCCATTTCTTTGGACACACTTCACACATAGTGTGGTTGTATCAAAGGCATTCTAACTAGAGTTCATTTTTCTTGTTATATTTAATTTTAAGTCTGTTAATAAAATAATGCAATAAAACAATTTGCAGAATGAGTATAAGTCCTATACATCTTATAGTGAGGACTATCTAGAAAGAGTAATATACAATCTATCCAAAACCTTGACCCACAATCAATCGCTTTAAATCTACCAATACACATACAAGACGTTTCCCAAAGCAAAAAAGGGTGACACGGCTTGAAAAAAAGTTTTCCACATAAATCAAAACACTTAAAATTATTATCCTTAAGCACTAATAAAAGAATGTAAGGTAACAGAAAAGTCATATCCAAGAAGTCCACAGATCAAACAATGTTGAGCATTTTCCTGAGATGGCTTTACTTATAGAAAACCTATCCTTCCTTACACAGAAACTCCACCCCATTCCTTATACTGCGACCATATGAACAGTTCGGATTGCAACAGTGGCCAAAAGCGGTTCAAGATTTGTACCATAGACTGCAAATCATGGGACGGTTGTTTCTTAATCTGTTCAAACGCCTCTCGCAAAGCACTCTTTGGAAGGTTCAAGAATCACTTTTCTCAAGGCTTCACTTTCAGGCTACTCTTGAACCACAATTGCAAAAATTGTTGCTTTTGGCTGACATTAGCCGCCTCCCAAGCCATTTGAGGATTCAATATCAACTCTGTTACCATTTTTAAAATTTCTGTGCCAAGCGGCTGCTGTGTCGAGGGACTCAGCATCGCCTCTCTTTGGGCGGCTATACGCAATTCCACTTTCTCCAGCTCCGCTTCTATTTTCTGTATCACCGTCGAGTTACTTACCTGTAACAATTTGTTTATCAATCCACTATGTTCTTTTTCTAATTGCAAAAGTTTGGCTTGTTGTTCTTGGCCTTGTCGTTGGGTTTGCGCTTCCAACTGCTCATATTTATTCAATAAAATGACTTTGAACGTCTCTTTTTGCTTGGGACTCAACACGATTCCTTCAAAAATCTGGCGCAGTCGCCCATGAACAGTTTCGGCATTCATGGACTTGTCTTTGTGCGCGGAGGTGCTGCTAAACCTGTAATAAGGATACAATTGGTTCCT
>NZ_FOLE01000022.1 GCF_900112255.1 Flexibacter flexilis DSM 6793 | reverse complement strand
TTTTTCAGTGCCTCGCTTTTCAAAATCTTAACCCCTCTCTCGTTTAATCGGGGTGCAAAGGTCAGAAACTTTTTTTTAACTTCCAAATCTTTTTCGAAAATTTTTAAAGTTTTTTCAAGTCTCTACTCATATCAATCGCTCAACACAAGCTCCTTTTCCTTTTTTCAAGACTTTAAGCCGCTCTCGTTAGAACCGCTCTTCCTTAATCGGGTTGCAAAAGTCAGCGTTTTGTTTTTATTCTCCAAATATTTTCGCAAATATTTTTTGAGTTTTTTTATCGCCCTCTATAACTCGTTAGCTAACAACATTATAAAGCTCTCTTACATCCACCCAGAACCGCCTTCTTTCAAGCCGCTCTTCCTTTATCGGGCTGCAAACATCCCCCCTTTTTCTCTATTTTCCTAATTTTCCAACAACTTATTTTTAATTTATTTATTAAGTCATTTATATTCAAAAAGTTATAATGGAAAGATTTTTAAGGATACGGGTTTAAGCCTTCGATTAGCTCACAAAACAAGGCCTTTTTTACCTCTCCTACCCTAATACATAACTCTTCACAGTATATATTATAGTACACATTCTCTTTGTACTCGCCTATTATATAAAGAGGCTTTATAATTGTGGTATTACACTCAAAAACCATTATCTTAGACTTTTGTACTAATTTTCTGTGTTGCTATGACAAGAATATTTCTCTCTCTATGCTTGGTTTTAAGTTGGGCAACCAATGTGTTTGCTACTCGTATTCAAGGGGTTATCTATGACCAGCAAAAAAGCCCACTACCTTTTGCAACCGTTTATGCACAAGGCACAGCGTACGGCACAGCGGCCAATGCACAAGGTCAGTATTTTTTGGATTTGCCTAATGGAAACTACACATTAGTATTCAGATTAGTAGGTTATAGAACTGTTATTGAGCAAGTTACATTACAAAATACAACACTTACGAAAGATGTAACATTGCCAGAAGAAAACCTGATACTTGGCGAAATTAAGATTGTGGCTGGTGCCGAAGACCCCGCCATGGCCATTATGCGCAAGGCCATTGCCAAACGTAAATATTATTTGGAGCAAGTAGATGCCTATTCGTGTAGATATTATACCAAAGGAAACAACCGCTTATTAAAAGCCCCAAAGAAGTTTTTGGGCAAAGACTTGAATTTACCTAAAATAGATACGGCCAAAGGCACAATTATGTATTTGTCGGAAAGCGTATCGGATTATTACTGGCAAAAACCCAACAAATCGAAAGAAATCATGATTGCGGCCAAGACCAGCGGCCAACCTAACGCCTTTAGCTGGAACAGTGCCGCCGAAATGCAATCTAATTTGTATGAGAATTTGGTAAAAATAGACGAGTTGGGCGCACGCGGGTTCGTTTCGCCAGTGGCTTCTAATGCCATGCTATATTATAAATATGAGTTGGTAGGGACGTTTCGGGAAAATGGAACAGAAATTAATAAGATAAAACTTGTGCCGCGCCGTCGCAACGACCCTGTTTTTAGAGGACACATTTATATTCAAGATGACACTTGGCGCATACACAGCGCAAAACTTTTACTTACCAAAGATGCCAACATTCAATTTGTAGATACACTAAAAGTAGAACAAATTTACAGGCCTGTGGCTGATGATGTGTGGCTGGTGAGCCAACAGAAGTTTGAGTTTAATTATGGGCTGTTTGGTTTTCGGGGAGTTGGCCTGTTTTTGGGTTCAGCTTCGGACTTTAAAGTAAACCCCACGTTTGAAAAAGGGTTCTTTACTGCCGAAACCATCAAAATAGAGCCTTTGGCTAATAAAAAAGATTCGGCTTACTGGGACAGCGTGCGCGTAGTACCGCTTACGGCGGAGGAAGTAGATGATTATCACGATAAAGACAGCTTGCAGGTAATCAAAGACTCCAAAACCTACAAAGATTCTTTGGACAAAAAGTCTAACAAGCTCGCATGGAGCAATTTACTACTGGGCTACACGTATTCTAATCGTTACAAAAATTATAGTTTGTCGGTGCAATCGCCTTTGGCGGCGTTATCTTACAATGCGGTAGAGGGTTGGTATGCCAGTCCAGACATTACTTTTTACAGAAGAAACAAAGAAAAAAACACGTCGTGGGCTGTCAATCAAACGTTGCGTTATGGATTAGCTTCTAATACTTTTTATGCCAAAACAGGAGTTACGAGACTTTACAACCCATTCAAATTGAGTGCGTTGCGTGTAGAAGCGGGGCATTTTATTTATCAACTCAACGAACAAGAACCTGTTTCGCCAATCTCTACGGCCTTGGCTTTGTGGCGCGTGAACTATAACCCAGCACGTTTGTACGCCAAAAATTATGTGCAGGCCATTCACCGCACCGAGATTTATAACGGCTTCATGCTTTCGACGGGGCTACTTTTTGCCAATAAAAAAATGTTGCATAATGCCCAAAGTCTGGATAATGCGAGCAAATACCAAGCAAATGATTTGATTGTACATGATTTTGGAAAGCCTGATACTTGGTATCAATTTCCCGAATACAATACTTTGCAGGCATCCGTGAGGATAAGTATTAAACTTGGCCAAAAGTACATGACCCACCCACGCGCCAAGATTATCACGGACGAAGGGCGTTGGCCAACTATTGATTTGTATTACCGCAAAGCCATTGCCGCCGATTTTCTGAAAAGCAAAGCCGATTACGATTTAGTACGTTTGGGGCTGAAATACGCGAAAAGTTGGGGCTTACTCGGCACAACCAGTTTTAATTTGGAACATGGCCGTTTCTTGACCTCGCGCACTGTGTATTTTCAGGAAATGGCACATTTTATGGGCAATCGGGTGCTTATTCATCCGTCGGGCGAAGGCACATTTATTAACTTACCTTATTATTCGTACAGCACCGACGCGTATTATACACAGTTTCATGCGGTACACCGTTTTAATGGATTTTTGTTTAATAAAATCCCACTTTTGCGCCGTCTGCATCTGAGCGAATACATCGGAATCAATTATTTACAAGCACCAAAGGCACAAAGCAAAGATTATATGGAAGCGGTTGCAGGCTTAGAAAATATTGGGCAAGTGTTGAGTATTGACTACGGACGTAGTTATATTGGTGGCAAATATGCAGGCCAGCGAGTGGCGTTGCGTTTGGCTATTTTTTAATTTTTGAGCATAAAAAGGACCATGAGAGAGGCTGCTTTCCGAGAACAGAATAAAAAACGCTGGCAACATTTTGAGCAACTGCTTTCGCAACCGCGAAATGTAGATGCCGACCAATTGGCCGATTTGTTCGTACAACTCACGGACGATTTGGCGTATTCGGCCACGCAGTACCCCGAAAGCCCTACTACACTGTATCTGAACCAACTCACGGGCAAGGTACACCAACTTATTTACAGGAATAAAAAAGAGAAAAAAAGCCGCCTCATTACGTTTTGGACGCAGGAATTGCCGTTGATTTTCTATTCCATGCGGCTGTATTTTTTGTATAGCCTAATTTTGTTTTTGATAACGGCGGCGATTGGCGCATTTTCGGCGGCCTATGACGATACGTTTGTACGCCTCATTTTGGGCGATAGCTACGTGAATCAAACGCTTTACAATATCAAAAATGGCGACCCGATGGCAGTGTATAAGCAGCAAGACGCATTTGAAATGTTTTTTCTTATTGCTTTGAATAATATAAAAGTCTCGTTTCAGGTGTTTGCCATGGGTGTCATGCTGCCACTGATTGGAGCGTGTGTGATGTTATTTTATAATGGCGTAATGCTCGGTTCGTTCCAATATTTTTTTCATACCAAAGGCTTGTTGCTTTTTTCTGCCATGACGATTTGGTTACACGGCACTATCGAAATTGCGGCGATTGTGTTGGCGGGTGGCGCAGGTTGGCGCGTCGGCAACAGTATTTTGTTTCCCGAAACCTATTCGCGTGCCGACAGTTTCAGGCTCGGCGCGAAAGAAGGCGTAAAAGTGCTTTTTGGTCTAATTCCGTTTTTTCTGGTGGCGGCTTTCATCGAAGGTTTTGTTACGCGTCATACGGAAATGCCCACCGTAGTCAAGCTGCTGATTATTGGCGGTTCGTTGGCTTTTTTGGTTTGGTACGTGATATTGTATCCACGCAAAGTTGCCCAAAACGCATAAAAAAAGCCTATAAGAATTTCGGTTCTTATAGGCTTTTTTATTTATAAAATTAGAAAATCAATTACACCGCTGCCGCCTCCACTGGCTGACGGAAACCAACCCACGTAAAGCGTTTAATCACATATTCGGGATTGGTAAAAGATGCGTTACCCGCAGGATTGCCACCCGTAACATGGAAATCAGAGAAACTGGCGTGTTGGTTAAGATAAATGCCACCCGTCAGGTTAAAGGAAACAGGCGTGCAGGCTTCGGCCATTTCGTCCATTATAAATTCCTGCGTTTTGGCATCTGTCGTATAAGCTCCGCAAGAAATAGCACCGTGTTCTAAAGCCATTTCTTTGGCCAAAGCCACCGACTGCGCCGTATTTTCGGTTTCAATAAGTAACGCAATTGGCCCAAAAAGTTCTTTACTGAAAACCGCTTTATCTGTAGCTTTTACTTTCAAAATAACAGGTGTTGCGGTGCGTGCGTTGGGGAATTGAGGATTTTCGAGTTTTTCGGAAGCCAACACAATTGCCGAACCCAAACCGTTTACGTTATGAATACGCTCCGATGTGGCAGGATTTTGAATTGCTCCCAACACGAAAGGCGCAGCTTTCGGATTTTGCGTAACGCCACGCAAACAAGCCGCAAACTTCTCGGCTACTTCCTCAAAACTCACTTGTCCGTTTGGTGTTTTTACACCAGTACTCGGAACAAAGAAGTTTTGCGGTGCAGTACACATTTGCCCAGAATACAAACAAACCGAGAAAGCCAAGTTGTTCAACACTGCGTCAAGGTCTGTTACCGAATCCAAAATCACGGAGTTTACGCCTGCTTTTTCTGTAAAAATAGTTTTGTTGTGTAGTGTTTCCAGATAATTACCGAACACAGAACCGCCCGTGTAATCAATCAATTTAATGTCTTGATGTTCGGCTAATTCTTTGGTAATAAGATGATTTTGCGTATCGGCAGCCAACTGACAAACTTCAGGCGCAAAGCCGTTTTCTTTCAAAACTGCCTGCAATTCGGCTATCACAATCGCGATAGGCAAAACGGCTTTCGGGTGCGGCTTCACAATCACGGGATTGCCAGTCATAAGGCTTGCGTACATCCCCGGTACGGTGTTCCAAGTCGGGAACGTAGAGCAACCCACCACCAAACTTACGCCTTTGGGAACAGCTCGCCACGTTTTGTTGAGTTGAATATTAAATTTGCCCATGGGTTTGTCCCAAAGTGTGGCATCTGGAAAACGTTTTAGTTCTTCATAACCTGCCGCAATCGCTTCGAGGGCGCGGTCGGCAGCGTGTGGCCCAGAAGCCTGAAACGCCATCATGTAGCCTTGTCCCGTCGTGTGCATGGTGGCATACGCTATCTCAAAAAAACGCGATTGCATACGCATCAACGATTCTACAAGGATTCCCGCGCGGGTCTCGGCAGAGGCTTTCGCCCATGATTTTTGGGAAGATTTAGCGTTGTCGATGAGTGTGGCGGTGCTATAAATCGGATACGAAACATTCAGGGATTCTTGTGTGTATGGTGATGTTTCTTCGCCTGCCCAAGTGTCGGCATTGGCTTGCAAAAGCCCTGCAAAAGGTTTGCCTAAAGCCGCTTCAAAAGCTGTTTTGCCGTCAGCGTCGGCAGTTTCGCCGTAAGTTTTGGGCGATGGATTTTCGGGGAAAGCAGCGTAGAAAGTGCGCGCGTGCAAGGCTTCGATTGCTGCCTCAAGCAACAAACGATGTTTTTCGTATAAGCTCATTGTACAATTTTTATTGGGTTAAATTGATGTTGTGTATTAGGCAGCAAGTTAATTAAAAATGGAAATAATTGCTTTGCTGGTAAGTTTTTCTGTGTGGGGAGTTGCAAGAAGAAGATACGCACTGCTCTGCTGTGCGTATGTACGGGAATTAAATAAGCCTCACCTTAATTCCCCAAATACCTAAACCCATGCAACACAATATTAACATCTGTGGCAACGGTATAATCTTTTGCATAAAAATTGTCGAGGCGGCGCAACGTGGTTTGGTCTAAAACCTTCACATCGACACCATTACTCGGATTCAAAACCCCACGTCTGATGCTTGGCAAATGAACTTGCGCATCTTGTTGGCTAAAGCCAACCCACGATTTTTTCCCAAAAACTACCTGAAAAATATTGCGGATATAACCTAATTTTTTGCGAACAAACCAAACGTTTAGCGGCAAACTCGCCAGCAAAAACAAGCTTACGAACACATCAAACAGGCGTTTTTGGCGGCGGTTGTGTTTGCGCACGATGGCCAATTCCACATTGAAACTATAAAAATCGCCTTGTGCATTTTTTGAATTGCTACCAATAATATAGTTGCTGCCGTCGGGGACGATTTTGTAATCAGGGGCGTTTTTGCCGCTGGTTTCTATCATAAACCCAATGATTTGCTCGGCGGTAAGGTCTTTTGCACAAAAAATAATTTCTTCTACTTTATAAATATTAATGACTTCCTGTATTTGGGAAAGTTGTCCCAAACAATGTTCGTCGCGCAAATCCGTGTCGGCTTCCGTGCGAATAAAGCCCAAAACTTCCACTGGCGCAGCCACATTTTTTAACAAACCCAAAACCCGTTTGCTTTCTGCCGTAGAACCCACTATCACCACTTTTTTGCTGGCGGCGGAGTCTATCGAGAAATTGCGGTACTGGATAAAATGCCAAAGCATTCGCGAGGAAGCCAAAGCCACCGTAGCCCAGCCGCCACCCATTAGAATCAGGGCTTTAGAAAAACGATAATCATCAAAAAAATTACTGGCCGCCGAAATAAGCACCGTTCCGATGCCAATCCCCTGCACAATGTCCGAAAGTCGCGTTTTCTTTTCGTAAACCCCACTAAAATAAGCCGAAAGCAACCATACCAAAATATACAACGGCACGACGATTTGCATAAACTCGGGCGGATAGAAACTTGGCGAATGTTTGTAGTTGCGTCCCCAATAATCCTGCAACAAATACATTCCGACCGCGATAAGCAAGGCATCGGTCAGCGGCAAAACGGCTTGTCGGGCAAAACGTGCCGCAATGGCCATCGCCGCACGCAAGTAAATCGCCATGTTGATAAGCAAAGAAAAAGCCTTCATGCTTTTGCCCGAAAAATGCTTTTTGGCAAAAATGAGCATGGCGTTATAGAAAATGAACACGTAATTAACGCTTGCTTTCTTGGTGCTTTCGCCTTTGTAGTGAATAATGCGCGTGCCCGCGAAATAGTAGTTTTTATAACCACCCAGCAAAATCCGATACGAAAGATCGATGTCTTCGCCGTACATGAAATAGTCTTCGTCGAGCAAACCCACTTTGTCCAGCGTTTCTTTGCGCATGAGCATAAACGCCCCCGAAAGCACTTCTACTTCGTGGGTTTGGTCTTTATCTAAGTAGGTAAGATGATATTTTCCAAATCGTTTGGAACGCGGAAACAAAGCCGCAAGGCCAAATATTTTATAAAAAGAAACCCAAGGTGTAGGCAAACCGCGCTTGGATTCGGGCAGAAAAACACCTTTGCCGTCCACCATTTTTACACCCAAGCCGCCCGCTTCGGGGTGCGCGTCCATGAACTGGCAGCAACTCGTAAAAGTATTTTCTTCGACGACCGTATCAGGGTTGAGCAGCAAAATGTATTTGGCATCGGAAAGCTTAATGGCCTGATTGTTAGCTTTGGAAAAACCCGTGTTTTGGGTATTAGCAATGACTTTTACTTCAGGGAATTTCTCGCGCACCATTTGCACCGAGCCATCTACGGAGTTATTGTCCACTACCCACACTTCTGTATCAATGTTCTGGCTGGCTTTTCGCACGGACAAAAGAGCCTGTTCCAAAAAATGGCAAACATTATAATTAACGATGACGACAGAAAGTGTTTTCAATTTTGATTCGAAAAAAGTAGGTAAACAATACTCGTGCTGCGGCAATGATACGGAATTTGTGTGTATTCTGCCAACTCTGCATTAACGCAAAAAAGGCGGCGTATGGTATAAAAAAAGCCCGACCGTTTTGATGCGGTCGGGCTTTTGAGTCAATTATATAAGTTAAAACTTATTGTTGAATAGATACTTTTCCTACGAAACGTTGGCCTTCTACTTCTAAGTTTAACAAATACATTCCAGTAGGCAAACCTTCCGTTTCTACCTCTACGACTTGTCCTCCATTTAAACCATGGTAAGATCCTTCATACACTTTTTGACCTGTAGTGCTATACAAACGAACGATAGCGGCTTTGCCTTCTACATTCGCCAAATCTATTTTGAATGAACCTTTGTTAGGGTTAGGATAAATCGCCACAGATTTAGCTTTTACTTCTTTCACTCCAACAGGAGTAATCGCAAAGGTAGCGTAAGTCGTATCGTTATGAACTTCTTGGTCACCCAATACTTCTGTATAAGCATAACCTGTTACAACACCTGCTGTAGCTGGTGAAGTATAGTTACCTAAGTTAACCTCTACTGTACTATTAGCTTGTACTGTGCTAAAGATAAAACCAGGGTAAGAAGAAGCTCCAACAACAGCTGTCATATTATAATTGCTGAAACTTGAACTACCATAATTACTTACACGTACAATAACAGGGTAGTTAGTACTTGGCGTCATTACGGCAGGAGGAGATATAATCTGAACTGCACCAGCATCAAGCACGGTATTGTTTTTTAACAAGATGTCATCCAAGTGAACATCGCAGCTTGTAGTGGCATCTGTTCCATCTGTTGCTTTGAAGGCTATTCTAACTTCTTGGTTTGCATAATTCGCCAAATCTACTGTGTAAGTTGTCAGGGCTGCGGTAAGCGCAGGAGATGTTGCTCCGTTGAGCGCAAACAACTCAGACCATGTAGCACCACAATCAGTAGATATCATGACCGCTACTTTGTCATCAGCACCAAAAGTACCAAGTGTTGTACCATTGTTGGCTGTACGCAAAGCCGCTTTGAATGTTACAACTGGTGCGCCATATAGTTTCGTTGGAGGAGATACTATCCATGCGGTAATGCTATCTCCAGAAAGTGTTACACGGCCTGTTGAATTTCCACTGATTCCACCCGTTTTCCATGGAGAATCACCCTGTACAGATGTACCTCCAATGGCTTCGGACCAACCTTCGCCAATAACATTATCAA
>NZ_FOLE01000021.1 GCF_900112255.1 Flexibacter flexilis DSM 6793 | reverse complement strand
TCAATCAAAATAGTGTCAATTTTTATTGTAAATATCATGGAAAACACTGCAACCATTGCTGTCGCTATCGACAAAAGAAGGCAAAAAGTAGATGGGACTTTCCCCCTCAAATTACGCATTACTTTCCGAAAAGAAAGACAATACATCAGTATTGACGAATCTGTTTCGTTAGCTGATTGGGACAAGCTCAAAACGGCCTCTGTGCGCGGCGAGCAACTCAAAAAACTAAAAATCAAAATAACGGCCATAGAGCATAAAGCTCAGCTTATACTCAGTACAATGGGCGTATTTACTTTCAGGCGATTTATAGAGTTATACAATGGAAAAAGTGCCAATGCCGCCGTATCGCGTAAGGTTATAAACTACTTCCAAACCTTTATTGATAATCTTTTGGACGAAGGGCGCATCAAATCCGCATGGGGATTTAATGGCGCACTCAACTCGCTACGGCAATATGCTGGCACAAAAAACTTATATTTTGAAGATATAACCCCTTCCTTCTTGAGAAAATATGAGGACGCGCTCCTCAAAAAAGGCCTCAAGCCTGGTTCTATTGGCTTTTATACCACCTCTATTCGCACCATTTTCAATGCTGCCATCGCGGACGGCATTGTCTCCAAAGACTTTTACCCCTTTGGGCGAAAGAAATATCAGCCCTTAAAGTCGGTTAATGTCAAAAAAGCCTTGCCCTTAGCTGACATTATGAAAATCATTCACTACACACCCCAAGACCCACAAGGAAAAGAGGCATTCGCCCGAGACTTGTGGGTCTTTTCGTATCTATGCAATGGGATAAATGTAAAAGATATATGCAACCTCCAATATAGCAATATAGACGGCGACCGCTTAACATTTATGAGGCAAAAAACCGCTAACAAACTCCGTAGTAATCCGCGTTTAATTCAAGCACATTTGCCACCCATTGCCCAAGAAATTATAGCTCGTTGGGGTCAAAAACCTTGTTTGCCTAACACTTATATTTTCCCGTTTTATACTGATGAACAGTCTGCTTTGCAAAAGGCAGTGAAAACCAGTAACATTATCTACACAGTCAATAAATTTATGAAGCAAATCAGGGAAGAATTGGGCATTTCCAAACATATAACCACTTACACCGCACGACACAGTTTCTCGACCGTACTCAAGCGTTCAGGGGCAAGTATAGAGTACATTAGCGAGAGTTTGGGGCATACTAATACAGCCATTACGGAAGTCTATTTGGCCAGTTTCGAGGACGACACCCGCAAAGAAATGAGTAAAAGACTGTTGGGAGAGTAATTTATTTAACTCATTATTGATAAGAATCTTATACCCTTTATTGGCTTGCAATGAGGGGTATAATTGCTTATGCTGGCAAAATAACACTCGAAACTTTCCTTACATTTACGTTATTTTGCCCCATGAAAACAACAAAATTATCCCTTAGTCAGTTAGAAAACTTCTTGCTCAAAGCTGCCGATATTTTGCGCGGCTCAATGGATGCCAGTGAGTTTAAAGAATATATTTTTGGTATGCTTTTTATTAAAAGAATGTCTGACCAGTTTGAACAAATCAGGCAGCAGAAAAAAGAAGAGTATAGACAAAAAAACAGACTATCGGAAACGGAGATAGAAGAGCTGTTGGAAGAACAAGCAACGTATGGAGATGCTTATTTTGTGGCAGAATTATCGCGCTGGGAAAAACTCAAACACTTACATACCAATATTGGGGAAGCTCTTGATATTGCATTGGCGCAACTGGAAGAACATAACCCTACTTTGGCGGGCGTACTCAAAGACAATATCAGCTTTAACCAAGTGAAAGGCAACAAACGTGTTATTTCCGACAAAAAAGCCAAAGACTTAATCGACCATTTCAATAAATACCAACTCACCAACGACAATTTTGAATTTCCTGATTTGTTGGGAGCGGCTTACGAGTACCTTATCAAATACTTTGCGGACAGCGCAGGCAAAAAAGGAGGTGAATTTTATACCCCGCCTTTTGTGGTGCGCCTGATGGTGCAATTGGTTAAGCCAGAAAAAAACCATGCCGTCTATGACCCAACAGTCGGGTCGGGTGGTATGTTGGTACAGTCCTTTAGCTTCGTGGAAGAACAAGGCGATTCAGGCATCACCCTGAATCTGTTTGGCCAAGAACTCAATGCTACGACATGGGCAATTTGTAAAATGAACATGATTTTGCACGGGATTAACAGCGCGAACATCAAACAAGGCGACGTAATCCAAGAGCCTTTGCATCTGAAAGATGGCCGTTTAGAATCTTTCGACCGCATACTGGCCAACCCGCCGTTTTCCCAAAATTACACCAAACAAGGAATGCAGCAAACAAGCCGTTTTCGCTACGGCTACGCACCCGAAACAGGCAAAAAAGGAGATTTGATGTTTGTGCAACACATGATTGCCATGCTCAAACACAATGGCTTGATGGCTACCGTCGTGCCGCATGGGGTGCTGTTTCGTGGTGGCGCGGAAAAAACCATTCGCGAAGGCATCATCAAAGACAACCTCATTGAGGCCGTGATTGGGTTGCCGCCTTCGTTGTTTTATGGCACGAGTATCCCCGCTTGTATTTTGGTCATCAACAAAGGCAAAAGCGACAAGATGCGTAACAAAATCCTGTTTATCAATGCCGATGCAGAGTTTGGAGAAGGCAAAGCCCAAAATTTTTTACGCCCCGAAGACATCGAGAAAATAGATACGGTTTTCACTGAAAAAATAGAAGTGCCGAAATATTCGCGTTTGGTGGATATAGCCGAAATCGAAGCCAACGACTTCAATCTCAATATCAGGCGTTATGTGGACAACACGCCCGCGCCCGAACCCCAAGACGTAAAAGCGCACTTGCTCGGAGGCGTGCCTATGGCCGAAATCAAAACGCAACAAACCGAATACGACAAGTTTGGCATACCCACCGAAGCCATTTTCGTCCCACGCAAGGAAGATGAAAACTATGCTGATTTTATCGCCGACATCACGGACAAAGCCCACATCAAAAACACGATAGAAAACCATGAGGCTTTGCGCAAAACCTTGCAGGCGTTTAAGGATTTGACAAGCCAATGGTGGCAAGAAGTCCAAACTGATTTTGGGAAATTGGAGCAAAAAGAGCTGAACATTCCCCAAATTCGCAAAAGTTTACTGGGCAGCCTCCAAACCAAACTCCTGACTTTGGGCGTGTTTGACCGCTATCAGGTGGCAGGTATTTTTGTGAACTGGTGGCAGGCCATCAACAACGATTTGAAAACCATCGCCTCGATGGGTTGGACGAATACGCTTGTGCCTGACCAACTCATTATCCAGACGTATTTTGCCCACAAAATCGCTGAAATAGAACAGCTCGAAATCCAAATCAATGAAACAGAGTCGCTGTTGGCCGAACTGATGGAAAGCATTGATTTTGAGACAGAAGAAGACGAAAAAGTAAGCGTGAAAACCCTGACCGATTACCTGAAAAGCGAAATAAGCCAATACAACCAACGTAGCGATGCGGAAAGCAGACAAATGGTGCTGAAACTCAAAAAACAGGAAAACGACTTAAAATCGGCGGACAACTTACTGAAAGTGAGCAAAAAATTACTCAAAGAAAAACAAATTAGTTTGGAGGATTTGGTAGATGCCAAAAAATACGGGCGCGAGGATTTGATACAAAAATACCAAGACCAAATCATTTTGTTGGAAGCCGAAAAAGCCGCCGCCGACAAAGAAAGCGACAAAGCCAAATTGGACAAACAAATCGAGCATTACAAAGCCAAACAGTTGCAAGTACAAGGTCTGGTGGCGCAAGCCGAGCAGGTAATCAGCCAAGCCGAAGCCCAAACCCTGATTTTGGAGAAATATCACGGCATGGTATTGCAGCAATTGGAACGTTATTTGCGAGCCGAACAAAGAAAGTTGGCCGCCCTGACCGAAAATCTCTGGGACAAATACCGCATCAGTCGCGCCACTTTGCAAGCCGACAGAGCCGCTACTTTGGCGCAATTAGATGCTTTTTTGCAAGCGTTGGGGTACATAAAAGCACCCGAAACGAAACCAGCACCTTCTTTAAAACCCTTAAAATAAGCTATTTATGAACATACAAGGCTGGGAAGAAAAAACAATTGGGGAGATTGCAGACGTAAAAGGAGGTAAAAGATTGCCTTATGGCCATGATTTTACAGATAAAAGTACACAAACGGCTTATATTAGGGTCACAGACTTGGTTCGCGGCTCTGTAAATGTTAATAATCTAAAATATATATCTTTTGAAACCGAACAGCTTATAAAGAATTATAAAATATATGAGAATGATGTTTACATATCAATTGCAGGAACAATCGGGTTGGTAGGAAAAATTCCCCGAAAACTTAATGGGTCAAACTTAACTGAAAATGCTGCAAAAATAACGAATATTAGCGATGGCGTTAGTAGTGATTTTTTATCTGTTGCATTGTGTTCAGATAATGTTCAAGTTCAAATAGATGCCTTTGTAGGTTCAGCTGTACAGCCTAAATTGGCACTATTTAGAATAAAAGCTATCAAAATCCATCTCCCCACTTCTGTTGAGGAGCAGCGCAAAATAGCGGCGGTGTTGTCGAAGGTAGATGAGGCCATTGAGCAAACCCGCGCCCTTATCGCCAAAAACGAACAAATCAAAACAGGCCTGATGCAAGATTTGCTCACACGCGGCATCGACGAAAACGGAACGATTCGCTCCCAGCAAACACACGCTTTCAAAGATTCGCCCTTGGGCAGAATCCCTGTCGAATGGGAAGTAGCTTTTTTTAGTGATATAGCTGACCTAATAAGTGAAAAATATTTGCCCAGTAATACTAACACGCAAAAATGTATCAACCTTGACCATATCGAGTCTAATACAGGCAGCCTTATTGATACGGTAGATTCTAGTATAAATCGCAGTATAAAATCAAAATTTAGAAAGGGAGATGTACTTTTTTCTAAATTGAGGCCGTACTTAAAAAAATATCTTTTAGTTGATTTTGAGGGAGTTTGTACTACGGAAATACTTGTTTTTAGACCAAAAGAAAACAATATTTCCTTTCTTTTATTTTTGTTTGTTCAGACAGATAAATTTATTAACTATACTGTTGGACAATCATTTGGAACAAAAATGCCAAGAACGGATTGGAAAATCATTTCAAACTTTGAAATTCCACTCATACCAATAGAAGAACAAAAAATGATTGCAAATAAAGTGATACAATTCGATAAGTATTTACAAAATGAGCGCGCAGAATTGAGCAAACTCGAACTGCTCAAAAGCGGTTTGATGCAAGACCTGTTGAGCGGAAAAGTGAGGGTTGCGTAAATAAATCTAGAGAACAAACATATCCTAAAACAATACTTTGGGTTGATTCTGTGCGCATTTTATTGTATAATAGGCTCATAGAATTTTACCCGCACCTTCTACGATGAAAACCACGTATCTCTCCCTTTCTGTTCCTGCATGGAAACAAGCTACTGGCCGCGAATGGCAAAAAGTAGAACTCCCTTTACTCAACCAACTGGCTACCCTGCACTGGGACGTGCTTTTGCTGAAAGGCAAAATGGAAGGCGTGCAATATCCGCAAGATAGTGGTCGTCGTTCTTTTTCGGAGGTGATTCTCCGAGAAATGTTTGAGGCAAGTTTGCTCAAAATAAACCCTTGGCTCACTGCCGAACAAGTAGCCGAAGTATATCAAAGGCTCACGACTTACACGGCGGGCAGTTTGCTGGAAAACAACCAGCATATACTGGAATTGTTGTTGGAAAATACCAGCGTGTCGGTCAATCATCAGACAGGCGACAAATCCCCCACCGTCAAAATAATAGATTTTGATAACGTAGCTAATAACACGTTTACGGCTATTTCGCAACTGAAAGTAGCTATTTTGGGGACAGACAAATATATTTTTCCTGACATTACGCTGTTTATCAACGGGATACCTGTGGCGATTGTCGAATGTAAAGCCGACGACAAAAAAGACCCCATCGCGCAAGCCATTGAGCAAATCAATCGCTACGCCGAACACGCAGGACACGAGGGTCAGGGCAATAAAAATCTGTTTTATTACAACCAAATCGTGGTGGCCACTTGCGGCAATATTGCCAAATTTGGTTCGATTACGACCAAAACCGAAAAGCACTTTTACCGTTGGACAGACCCGTATCCGCTCACATTGCAGGATTTGGAAGACAGCATCGGCAGCCATAGCGACCAAGCCCGTTTGGTGGCGGGTATGTTTTCCCCCAAGAATTTATTAGACCTGATTCGTTGCTACACGGTTTTCTATGAAGTAAGCAACCGCAAAGTAAAAGTCGTGGGTCGTTATCAGCAGTTTAGGGCCGTCAAACTGATTTTGGAAAGGCTCAAACAAGGTAGAAATCCGCAAGAAAGAAGTGGAATCGTTTGGCATACGCAAGGCTCGGGCAAGTCGCTGACCATGATGTTTTTGGTGCGTGAAATGAAAAAATCCAACACGGATTTGAAGCAATGGAAAATTGTGTTTGTAACAGACCGCACCGACTTAGAAGACCAGTTGCAAGAAACCAGTGCCGTAATTGGCTATTCCGTACAAGCGGCTGCCAAAATCAAAGATATTCCTGCCATGCTGCGCTCGGATACGTCCGATGTGTCGCTGATAATGATACAGAAATTCCAGACCAACGACATCGTACAACTCAACTTGGGCGAGCTGAACACCAGCGACCGCATTTTGGTCATGACCGACGAGGCGCACCGTAGTCAATACAAAGAACTCAGGGCGCAACTCAATGCAGCTTTGCCTTATGCTACACACGTGGGCTTTACGGGTACGCCGATTGAGAAAACCGAAAAAGTTTTTGGGGAATATATCGACAAATACACCATGCGCCAAGCCATTGACGACGGCGTAACGCTCGAAATCGTCTATGAAGGCCGCACACACAACGCCGAGATTAGCGATAGCGATGCGGCCAACCAGATGTTTGCCGATGTTTTTGCCGACTACGACGACAACGAACAAACGCAAATACTTATCAATGGCGTAAGAATGACCCGCAGGGCTTATTTGGAAGCCAACGAAACCATCAGAGCAAAAGCCAAAGACATGATAGACCATTATGTAACGCATGTGTTTACCAATGGCTTTAAGGCGCAAGTGGTGGCTACTTCGCGTTTGGCTTGTGCGCGTTATTCTCAAGCCCTCCAAGAGGCGTTGGCCGAAAAAGTGGCCGCCCTCAAACAACATAATCCTTACCATGTAAATATCCCGCTACTGGAAACGTTGGAGGTGGGTGTCGTGATTTCGGGAAGCCAAAACGATACCAGCGACCTTACGCCATTTACCAACAGCAGCAAACACAAAACACTGACGGAGCGTTTCAAGCTCTCTTTTGACGAACAAGGCGACTCAGGAACGGGTGCGGTTGGTATTTTGGTGGTCAATAATATGTTGCTGACGGGTTTTGATGCACCCATCGAACAAGTAATGTATTTGGATAAAGTCATTGTGGCACATAATCTTTTGCAGACCATTGCCAGAGTAAACCGCGTAGGCGCACCCAGCAAAGAAGTTGGCTTTATTGTGGATTATGTCGGTGTAGGGCATCATCTCAAACACGCCCTTAATGTGTATGACGAATTGGAGCAAAGCGAAATTTTAGCTTGTTTGGGCAACGACAGCAGCCAACTCAATGAGCTTATCGAAACCCACGAACAGCTGATGAACTTTTTGAAAGAGTTCCAACTCAACGATTTGGACGATACCGAAATGTTTTTTGATTTGTTTTATGATGAGGAAATACGTTTTAAGTTTGTTTCGCTGTATAAGGCCTTTGCCAAAGCCCTTGACGTGGTGATGCCTCAAAAAGAGGCGTTGCCTTACCTGCAAGACTTCAAACAATTGTCTTTGATTAACGTGCAGGCAGCCAAACATACCAGAGACCAGCATTTGAATATGAGCAGTGTTTCCGAAAAACTCAGGCTTATTGTAGATGAATACTTGGTTTCTAAGGGCATCGACCAAAAAGTACCGCCGCTTTCTATTTTGGATAAAGAATTTATGTCGGAAGTGTCTTTGAAGAAAAGAGCCAAAACCAAAGCGGCAGAAATTGAACACGCTATCCGTAATTATTTGACCGAACACTTGGACGAAGACCCCGAATTGTATAGCTCATTTGCTCAACTGTTGGAGGAAATTCTGCTCAGAAACCAAAACAATTGGGAACAAGTGTACGAGGAATTAAAAGACCTCTTGGAACGTTTGAAAAAAGAACAAGAAAAAGAGTCGTATGGTTTGGACAAAAAAGCAATGAGATTTTTTAGGTCTTTGCATAAGCAACTCTTTGACAATGCGCCCTTAGACGAAGACAACAACGCCGCACTGGTCAATGTGACGCAACAAATCATGCAAATTTTGCGTACAGAAATGGCCTTAGAACGTTTTTGGGAGCCGCACAGACACGCCGACCAAAACAGACTCAAAGGCGCGTTGCAAGACTTGTTACTTGAATCCCCTTTGATAGAGCAGGTGAAAGTTAAACGAGCAGAAATTTGTAGCAGACTCATGGAGTTGGCCAAAGCCAACAACGATGAAATTTTGTATAATTGACCAAAGTAATGATGACTTATAAATACACCATAAAATATTCCTCTAAAAGAAAAACGCTGGGTTTGATAGTGGAAAGAGATAAAACCATCACGGTTTTGGCTCCAGAAGGTGTGTCGGAGGAGTTGGTCAATGCGTTTGTGGAGAGGAGAAAAATGTGGCTTTATGATAAGCTAAATTTTACGTTAAAATTTAGACAAAATACCATTCATACCCCCTTTGTTTCGGGTAAATCTATTATGTATTTGGGCAAAAATTACAAGTTAGATATTACGGAACAAGAACATTTTGAGGGCTTCCGATTTAACAATAAATTCTTGTTGTCCAAGCAAAATCAAGAGAGAGCAGAAGAATTATTGGCGCAATGGTATAAGCGCAAAGCCATCGAAAAACTCAAGCCAAAAATAGAATTATATGCTCAAAAACTGGGCGTAAGTTATGGCAAATTATACTTTAGCGATTTAAAATTGCGTTGGGGTTCTTGCAGTCCACAAAACAACCTTAATTTCAATTGGAAACTCATCAAAGCCCCTGCTTTTGTGATAGATTACATCATCATACACGAACTTGCGCACCTGATAGAGTTGAATCATACGCCTGCTTTTTGGAATATTGTACAAATACAAATGCCTAATTACCAAGAAGCCAGAACTTGGTTAAAAAATCATGGAGAAAAAATTTTAGTTTAAGTCCCCCTCACACAGAAAGCATGATAGGCTTGTATAAAAGAGCTCTTGAAACAAAACTCAAATTTCAAGATGAACTCCAAAAACAACCCTACGAGTGATGTTTACCAAAGAGTAAACGAACTCATCATTGAACGACTGGAACAGGGCGTGGCACCATGGCAAATGCCTTGGCGAGCAGAACTGCCCAAGAACTACTTGAGCCAAAAGGCTTATCGAGGGATTAACTGCTTCTTGCTCAATCTGTTTAACTTCCCCAAACCCTATTTCCTGACCTTCCAACAGGCCAAAGAACTGGGCGGCAAGGTCAAAAAGAACAGCAAGTCCCTACCTGTGGTGTATTGGAATTGGCTCTACATTGACCCGCTGACGCAAAAGTCCATTCCCAATCCCACGCCTGCGCAAAAGCCCTTGCTGGAGCGTATTCCTTTGTTGCGTTATTACAACGTCTTCAATATCAGCCAAATCGAAGGAGTGGACTGGAAACTACCCGACTCTGAACCCCTGACACCGCACTTGCCGATTCAGACCGCCGAACGCTTGTTTGAATTTATGCAACCACAATTGCCGCCTTTGCGAATCGGAGGCTCTTCGGCCTATTATGCTCCCCTGCTGGATTATATCCAATTGCCTGATAAACATCGTTTTATCGGCTCGGAGGAGTATTATGCCACGCTGTTCCATGAGTGCATCCATGCCACAGGCCACGCCTCCCGCCTCAACCGCAAGGAAGTGGTGGAGGCCAGTTCTTTTGGTTCGTATAGCTATGGGGTGGAGGAATTGACGGCAGAAATGGGGGCGAGTTTCTT
>NZ_FOLE01000020.1 GCF_900112255.1 Flexibacter flexilis DSM 6793 | reverse complement strand
AGGAACCAACTGTATCCTTATTACAGGTTTAGCAGCACCTCCGCGCACAAAGACAAGTCCATGAATGCCGAAACTGTTCATGGGCGACTGCGCCAAATTTTTGAAGGAATCGTATTGAGTCCCAAACAAAAAGAGACGTTCAAAGTGATTTTGTTGAATAAATATGAGCAGTTGGAAACGCAAACCCAACGACAAGGCCAAGAACAACAAGCCAAACTTTTGCAATTAGAAAAAGAACATAGTGGATTGATAAACAAATTGTTACAGGTAAGCAACTCGACGGTGATACAGAAAATAGAAGCGGAGTTGGAGAAAATAGAATTGCGTATAGCCGCCCAAAGAGAGGCGATGCTGAGTCCTTCGACACAGCAGCCGCTTGGCACAGAAATTTTAAAAATGGTAACAGAACTGATATTGAATCCTCAAATGGCTTGGGATGCGGCTAATGTCAGCCAAAAGCAACAATTTTTGCAATTGTGGTTCAAGAGTAGCCTGAAAGTGAAGCCTTGAGAAAAGTGATTCTTGAACCTTCCAAAGAGTGCTTTGCGAGAGGCGTTTGAACAGATTAAGAAACAGCCGTCCCATGATTTGCAGTCTATGGTACAAATCTTGAACCGCTTTTGGCCACTTTTGCAGCCAGAACTGTTCGCATGGTCGCAGTATAAGGAATTGGGTGGAGTTTCTGTGTAAGGGGGGCTATGTTTTCTATAAACTTTAATGGAGTTATGGAAAAATGGTATTTTATCCACCATTATAAATGAAAGGCTTTTGGGTAGTCTATTAAGAACTCAAAAACAAAAGATACAAAAACTTCTACATCAAGGTTTAATAAGATGAAGGTCAGCGAGACAGAAATTATTGGCTCATGGGAATATGCTGTTGCCAGAAAGGATGTATAAATCTATGTGATTTATTTACTAGTATTTGTAGAGAATAAAGTTTTGGGATTACATATAAAAACCATATTTTTTACTTGGCATTTCGTTTTCCTTTACATATTTCATAATTTTACCTACACTTCTTGAACAGTCAATCGTAATTGGTATTTTGCCGTCAAATTGAGTTTTATTCCAATTCATCTTGGTAAGTGCTAATACTTCCTCACAAATTTGCAGGGGAGAGGAATTTAACTCTGAAATTCTTATTTCTATGGGCTGGGGAACATACATTCCTGCATAAGTTTGGTAATAATCAACAGAGCTTTTAGAATAAAGCAAATATTGAGTTTCTGTAAGTTCCAAACAAGTACCTCGCAAGGGTGGATAATTACCAATCCTAAAAAGTCTAATATCGCTTTCGAAAATAGTGACAAAATCAAAAGTAGATATTTCTTCTTCCTCTACTGCTTTGATGAAACCCTCTTTTTCTTGTTCTGTATATTTTGAACTTTTATGAACAACAACCCTTTTGGGGTATGTTCCCTCTGCATCTTTGTAACCTTTGATTGCATTTTTCAAAAGTTCGTATGCTTGTTCTTCTGATAAATGTGGTTGTCTATCTTTTTTGTCAATTGCAACAGGACTGCCACGTAAAATAACACCTTTACCTTGCTCGTCAAAAACTTGTGCAAGACTTGTTTGTAATGTTGTTTTGTCAAGACTACGATAAAAACTAATTCCTACAAAACAAGTAAGATTGTCATTTCCTTTTACTTGCGCTTTCCAAGGAATACCTCCTGCTTTATAGTAAAGTGCAGTACAAAAATTCCATGCCCTTGTTGCCAAATCCTGCAAGCTACTTTTTTCGCCTGCTTGTTCAATAGATAAAGAACTTTCCCTTACAAGTTGTAAAGGGACTCTGAATTTCATAGAGTTTGCTTTCAAAAAACTTCTAAAATTCAATGCAATGTCTTCAATTTCAGTTTCATTTTGTAGTTTTTCTTCAATATCGGCACTCTCGTCCTTTTCAAATTTCAATACTTTATTATATAGATTGTCAGGTAAGATACAAACAATAACATCAGGATTTTTATTGTCCGACAAAAATTCAATATGAGTTAAATAGGTATTGGCGATTCTTTTCTTTACCTCGTCAAAGTTTTTAAACTTTTGAACTTCTTTAATGGCTTTATTTATATCAGTATCGTTGATTTGGCGAAAGTAATTTGTATTACAAACCATTTTTGCATTAAAACCTAAATACTCATTGAAACCACAAAACGAAGGAAATAAATTAGGTTGATGACTTTTTTTTTCAGGTATAAAGTCTGAACAAAGAGAAATCCATCGTTCAAATTGTTCGAAATTTTGTTGCGTACCTATTACACCCAAAATAATTTCTTTGGGTTTGGTAGAAAATAACGAACTTTGATTGTCGTAGGCCTGAAAATTGGTAATACCAAAACGTGGGCAAATGTGTTTGTCATTTGCAAATTCCAGCAATGGCTCGTTAATGAAGTTAATATTCATCTTTAATATCGTTAGGCTCTTCCCTGTCTTTTAAAATATTCTTTTCCTCATCTGACGCTACTTTAAGCCAAGTATCTTCGTCTATTACCTTATCTATTTCCAATTTTAGTAAATCTTCAAATTGAATAAATGGGTAATTTTTTGTAAATAAATCTACATACGTTAATTTATATGAAATGAATCTCAAATGGTTATAAACAGATTTGTTTCGTTCCAATTTTTTTAATTGTGAAACCTTTTTGTAGCCAATTTTACTTTTACGATTTCCATTGATAGTTACTAACCAAGTAGGGTTCAGGCATAAAAAATATTGATTGTCAAAATCAACAATATCTACACTAAAAGCAAAGTGAGTGCAGTAATATACTTTACCTTTTTCCCAATATTGAGACTTAAAAACTGTTCTTTTCGCTTCTTTATCGCCTTTCCATTTTTCTTTATGCTCAAAACTTTTGTCAATTGTAAAAGGAACTCTATACTTAAAAATCTTATCTTCTCTATCCCACTCAAATTTAAGTTTATATAGAATTTGTTGCAAACAAAAGCGTAAAAATGCCTTAAATACGCTTTTATGATCATCACTAATTGAATAAAATTCTTCGGGGCTAAAGCTCTCTATAACAGAAGTATCTACAATCCTTGAAAGTGGTAAATTTTTGTCGTTTAAATCATGAAAAGTAATAACCTGTTTATTAAAAACAGTCCAATCAGAACTAAATTTTAATCCTTGTTGAGATAGTGCATTTAGAGCAACTTCTCTTGCTGTTGCTGTTTTCTTTAAATACCTATCTGTTTGCCAAGAACTTTTTATTATTTCCTCTCTATCATAATTGATAGGTGCTATATAAATTCTATTGGTGGGAAATGATATTTTAAGTAAATTAGAAATCAGTTTTTCTTCTCCTGTTGGAATTGATTTGATTTTAGGATTTTCTTTATTTAAAGTACGTGAAAATTTGCCTAAAAAATCATTTTTGCTAACATCAAGTAAATCGCTTTCTTGATTAAATTGAATAGGAATAGATTTAGTACCTGTATTTTTTATGTCAATGTTTTCAATTTTTTTGGCATACAGTCTATTGGCATCATTTCTATTATCAAAAACCACTAATAAAACATCATTAGGCAAATTTTGCCAATATTCTACGTGGTCTTTTTCCGCATAAAAAGTAAAAGTTTTATTATTTGGGTTCTCGTTTTTTATATATCCCTTATCTTTTTCAGTTGATTTAAGTTGAATTTTGATTATTTCGGCTAAAGGTTCTCCGTTTTCATTATATAGCTCCACTTCTCCGTCAATCCCAATGTCATCATTAGACACAGCACGCCAACTTATTGATGGTTTGTGATGTGAGCAATAGGTATGAAAAGCTGCTGTTCCCTTATTATCAGTAATTCTTGTTTCAGAATTTATTTTTGACATTTATATTCGTTTTCTGTAATAAAATTTATTTTAAATTTTGCCTATTGTATAAATCTTACAATCGCAACCAATTCGTGAATAGGCTTCATCTATCACTAAACCGTTTTTACGCGCAATGAGGATAGTAAGGTCTTATGAAAAACCGAATGTACAATCATTTTCATTTTTTGCAAGTTGCTTAATGCTAGTAGAGATAAAAATCTTACGTACTCATATCTCAACCAACATCTTGCCAGCCACTCAAGTACAAAGATAGTATTTGTGGACTATACAACAAATTATTTTCAATATACTTTTAGTGCAATTTCAAAAAACTCGGTTGCCCACTAACTTGTTTTCCTGCAAACTGCGGCGTGGGGTCGTGTCTATTACCCAGATTTTCTGCTCGCTTTCGGGCTGATAATACACCTGCAAATAATCTATGCCCCCTTGCGCTTTGGCCAAGTGCTGCAACTCCAAAATAATGCTTTGCAAGGCTTGTGGGCTAAGTAACTCCTGCGCTCATGGCGTGACAAATGGTGTGCCGTCAAAGAAGAAATCGCCACTGGCTACTTCGGGTGTTTTTCTGATTCGTGTGTGGTTCATGGGAACAGATGGAAAGAATAAAAGTAGCTATCAAAGAGCTACAGCCTGCCCTCAATCGCAAGCCCTCAAGGTCAAGGTTTATCCATGCGGAGAAGAACCGATTTTTGGGCAAGAAGTAGGCGAAGCCCAAAAACGCGTTCGATACCAGTGTAGGATATGGCCTTGACGGCGAGGCAAGGCGCAGCGATTACACTCAAGGCAGTGCGAGAAGAACCCTATCCTTTTACCCATGTATTCATCTTTAACTATTCTTCCTTTATTCACATTCAACTACGTTTCACTATTTACCCAATCATTCAACTATACACCACTTACCAAACGCTATCAGACAAACCGCTACACTATCCAACCAAGCCCTCTGCGCAAGAGGAATGCCATGAAAGAAAGCCGCGCTCACGAGCCCTCAACCAACAGAAAAACAAAAAGCCCAGCCAATAAAAAACAAAAAAGAAGATAAAAAAAAAGCCCCGAACGACAAGGGAACGAAGAGCCAACGCAACGTAAGCCCCTATTGGCTGGAGTGAGGAGAAGTGAAGAGAGTGAGAAGTGAGGGGAATTGAATGTAAATACTCTCATAATTAGTTGTTTTAAAGCGTGTTAAGCGAGTATTTGAGGTATGCGTAAGAAGTATCAAAAATGTAATCATAAAGGTAGCTAAAAAAGTAGCCTTCATGTAGCTTAAAGGTAGTTTTACTGGCCGTAACGGCTCAATAAGTCACTGCTCCATTGGGTGAAGTTCTCCAACATTTCCGTATCGAAAACAAGCGGCTTTCCCTTGGGTTGTGAGGGGGCAAACGTCTTGAACTTTTCTAACCAATACCCACCATTGGCCAATTGCTCCAAAGAGGCAGCGCAAGGGAACAGAAAGACAATATCCTTGTCCTGCGCCAATGCCTTGTTCTTGGAATCCTGCAAAATATCCGTGAGCTGCTCCATCGAAATACGGTTTCGTTTATAGACTGCCTGCGCCCATTGTATCCGCTGTGCAGTCGAGAGTTTCGCGCCCATTATCATACGCCCGTAAGCCAAAGCCGCTTCATTTTCTGCAAAATATTCTCCCGTCGAAGCAGTCTCCGAATGCGGCATTTTTTCTATCACAATGCTTTTAACAAGGTCTTTGAGCAACTGATTTTGTTGTTTTGCAGGACGATACACTAATTGCGGCAACAACAATTCATTGACCTTGTAGGCAAATGCCCGTTGGTATTTAGTGATTGTTTCGCTATCCGCATTTGCCTCCCAATGTTCGGCCAAACCCTTGGCTTGCACACAGGCACGCAACACTGTATCCAAAGGCAACAGCCCCATATCATAGCTTTTGGTCTTGCGTTTTCGACCCTGTTTGCCGCGTTGAAAAGCCTCAAACAAAACCTTTCCGTCTGCCTGAATCTGAAAAGTAAATTCCGATTCCAAAAACTTTCCAGTAACCCAAAGGCTGGTGTCTTGTGTCATTCTCAAACGCAAAAACTCCTTTTCTACGCCCGTGTTGGTGGCCAGCAAGGGTGCTATCAGCGGTTGCAAGGCATTTCGATAAAAGTCTTCGCAATAGGTTCTAATCGCCTGAAATACTGTGTAAGAAGCCGTCGGATGATTCATTTAAAAGCAGGAATTGATAAAGTATTTAACGCACAGGAGCGATATTATCCAATTGATTATCAAGTTCTTTGTCTAAGTCTTGTTGTTTTTGCTGCTCATAAAAAGCCTGTACTTTGGGCGGTCGGAACAAATAATCTTGTTCGGTAATGGGCACATTGCTGCGCACTTTTTGCACCCGTTCTTGAAAATGGGTCACGTCTTCGTTTTTCAAGGTCAGTTCCCCGTTCATCAAATGACCCGTGGCAAACATTTCCATAAACTCGGTTTGTGCGCCTTGTTTCGTGCTGGCCAGTGTCGGAATTTTGTAAGGGTCTTGCGTTCAGTCCGTAAAATCACGGTCAAATTTGCCTTCCAAACGACTAAAATACTTGGAAAACAAAGGGTCTTTCACCGCACTTTTCCTGTTCAAATCGCTTTCTTTCAAGCCTTTAAGTTGGTCTTGGGTTTGGGCAATTTTGGTGCGGCTCCTCACACTCAGCAGGGGATTGGCAAAGACGCGCATATAATCAATGGCCGCTTGATGTTCCTGTAAATCAGGGGAAAGCGTGCGGGATTCTTGGCTGTTCCAACCTTTCAGGCTGTTGCCAAAATCATAATTGGCCGCTACTTTTTCCACTTGGATTTGCTTTTGGGCAAACTCATTAAGTACGCTGGCATTGAAAGTAGGCAATTGTTGTTGCAGGCTGGCCGCCTTCTGTCGGTACAACTCCTGATAGAGCTGTTTGCCGCGTGCCACGATTTCTTCAGGTTTGGACAAATGCTTTTCGGCCATTTCCTTTTGCAGTGATTGGCGGTAGGCTTGGTTAAACTCTTTGGATTGGACAATGTGTTGAAAGTCATTGAGTTTGGGGGTGGCATAAGGCAAAGGGCGATAACCCGATTCCAGTGTGCCCGTCAGGTCATTGTATTGCAATAAATCGGGAAACATTGCTTGCCCTTCTGCCGTAAAAACCAGCGAACTTTGCACAGAGGCAAATTGCAAAGGAATTTCCACTTGTCCGTTTTCGTCGCAATGCAGGTTTTTCAGGACAAACGCGCTGCCTTGATTGAGTTGTGGATTGTTACGCATTCCGTTGGCGATGGTGCGCACAAAGCCCGCCGTTGGCAAAACATCCATCACCGAACCTACATTTTGTTTGAGGTCTTCGAGCGTTTCGGGGGTTAGTAAAGGTTCTTGGTTTTCGGTGGTAAGCGCAGCCAAGTCATTCATTTCTGCTTGAAAGGCTTCTGTATGAAGGCTTTGGCGGGGAATATTGCCATTTTGTTCCAAAGCGGCCACCATCGCGGCGGGTTGTTCGATAAGTTCGGTGGCCGAAGCTCCGTTACTGAGTTTTCTGGCCGTTTCTCTGGCGAGGGCATCGGGCTTTTTCAGCTCAATTTTGGGCAAAGTATAGCTGTCGGCCAATTGGTTATAGCTTTGGGAAAGGGATTGGAGACTGTCTCGGTGTTGGCTGATGAGGGCGGCTACTTCGGGCTGGTCTTGGCGTGCCTGTAACTGCTCCAACAGGTAGGTGGCTTTGAGCAAAAGAGCCTGTTTATCAGGACTATCCTTGAAGGCTTCAGCGATTTGGGGGTGTGCTGCCTGTGCTTGTGAGAGGTTAAAATCCGCCAACAAATTCGCCATTTCGGGTTGAGAAGCAAGATTCTCCATTTGTCCCGCAATCACCGACAAGGCTTGGTCTCTGAGCGCAAGATTTTCCCTGTTTTGTGCGATGTTTTGAGCATCTTGCGTGCGATTTTCCTTGATTACGGCTTTTTCAAAGACAACTTCTTGTTGTGCATTCGTTGCTCTTGCTTGATTATGAGCATCTTGTTGAATGTTTTGTGTATCCTGTTTATCATTTTCATATTGCATCAGCAAAGAACTTTTGATGGCTGCCCCCAAGTCAGATTGGGCATCAGGCAAAGGACTGGGTAAAAACTTGGCTGCAATCACGCTTTGCAAGGTTTGCAACATTGCTTTTTGATTGAGTGCAGGGATTTTATCCGCCTCCACCAATTGCAATAAGGCTTGTGCCTCTTGCTTTTCGGCGGGGTCAGTAAATTGTGCGAGCAGGTTTTGGCTGGGCAAAAGCTCTTGGGGTCAGGACAAACGTTCGGGTTGGGGCGATAAGCCCGTTTCTAATTCCATGGCAACACAGACATTAAGTGAAACAGATTAAGTATAGTCTCCACTCATAATAATACAAAAAAGGAGATGCGCTATAAGCACATCTCCTTGACATCTATGGCATTTCGTTTCTGGGGGCAATTTATTTGCTAACTTTGGTAAGCTGTGTTGCAATCTCTTGCGCAATTTTTGCTTGCTTTGCAGAGATTTCAGCTTGTTTAGCAGACTTTTCTGCTTGTTTGGCAGTCGCTTGTGATTCTTCTTTGGTAAGAGCAAGCTCCTTTTCGGACGTTTCTGCTTGTCTCGCAGATAGTTCGGCTTGTTTTGCAGAAGCTGCTGCTTTGGCTTTTGAAACAGCTACGAGGCTGTCGAGTTTGGCGAAAACGATGTTTTTATGAGGGCTTTTACCTGCGAGAGCAGTGTTTTCTCCTTTTTGGGGAGCATTTGAGGCGATAACAGGGGCGGCTGTATTGCTGTTGGTTTGACCCAACGCAGCAGTGCCCATCAGGGCAAAGACAGCCAATAGGATAATGAAATGAGCTTTCATCGTGTTGAAGTTGAGAATTTGAAGATGAAATGAATAGATAATCACAAAACACAGTCAACTTCCTTGGTATAGTGTTTGGATTATCTATAATGATTTTTGATAAAATATCAAGTGCAAATTGCAAAAACCATCTGATTATCAACCTTCTAAACCTTGTAAGATACAAGGTGCGTACTTGTATTTTACAAGGTTTTTTCTTTTGGAAAAAAAGTGTTATTTTTAAGTCAAAATACAGGAATAAATCATGCAGAAAGTAGGCGAAAGAATCAGAAAATTACGCGAATTACGTAATTATACACAAGAATATATTGCTGATAAATTAGAAATTAGTCAGCAACAATATTCCAATATAGAGAAAGGATTATTCGATATTTCCTTAAAGAAATTATACAAAATTTCCGAAGTTTTGGAAGTGTCACCTGCTACTATTTTAGAATTTGATGCGAAATATATTTTTCAAAATAACGCACCGAATTATACAAATCAAAAAACTGTTCATAATAATTTCCCACTTGAAATAAAGAAATTATATGAAGAGCACATGAAATTACAAAGCGACAAAATCAAACTTCTTGAAGAGAAGATATTGTGGTTAGAAAATCAGAATAAAGGCAACTAAACGCAGGGAATAATGTTGGGGGCTTCGGACATTTTGGCCATTGCCTATCGGGTGTCGGGACTCCCCGACAGCGATACTCCGCTGGCTTTTCCCATTGGCCAAACCATGGCCACCGAGTTTTTTGAAGCCATTAACCTTGCTTTTCAAATTCACACCCAACAAATTGATAAACAACTCAATACTGCCTTTATCCGACCCGCCAAACGACACCAATTGCTCGATATTCGGGGTTTTACTTATCAAGAATTTTTGACCCTTTGGGATAAAACTATTCGCGTGGAAAGCCTGCCATTACAGCCCATTTTTGAGGTGTTATTGCTGGCCACCGAAGCACAACGGAAAGCCTTTATTTCGCGTTATCAACCCAATGAAATTTCCTATATTCAAGCACTTATTCACCTCCATTCGCCGATTATTTCCCCGTTTTTTTACCCCATGCCTGCCCGTTTGAGGGTAGGCGATTTGATGAAACATACCTATATTTCTGGACAAAGTGGTTCGGGGAAATCCGAAATTATGAAGCTCATTTGGTACGGATTACAAAGCAAAAGTAGCGGTAAAGAAAAAGGAAAATATAGTTTGGTTTTACTTGACCCACACGGTGATATTTCCCGCGAATTAGTGGCACTGCATTTTAATCAGCAAGAAAAAGAAAGATTGCTCTATTTTGACCCTTTTTTGAGCAATGAAAAATTTCCAGTAATAAATCCTTTGGAAACACAAAATAAAAGCCTTGCTTTTGTCGATACTTTGGCGCAAAGTATTAGCAATGCACTGCAAGAATTGTGGCCTTCGGCGGAATTAACCCTGCAAATGCAAACGCTTTTAATTCCTTGCGTGGCCACGCTTTTATTGGACGAAAATAGAAGCCTTAAAGACCTGCAAAACTTCATGCAAAACGACCCTGCTTTGCTGGAATTAGGCAAAAAAAGCCCTTTTCCTGCCCATCGCCATTTCTTTGAAACAGCCTTTTTGAACAAAAGTTATGAGCATACCAAAACGGGGATTTACACCAGAATCCAGTCTTTGCTCAACAACGACGGCTTTTATCGCGCCACCACTGGCCGCAGCACCATGCACTTGGAAAAGGCCATCAATGAAGGTAAAATTATTATCGTGCGTTTCACCAAAGACAAGGGTGAAGAAGCCAGTCGTGCTTTTAATAAACTCCTGATTGCCAGACTACAAAGCATTGCTTTGGGTAGAGCCGACCAGCCCAAAGAATACAGAAAACCTTGCTTTTTGTTTATTGACGAGTTTCAAAATTACCTGAGTCCGAGCATTGGCCTGATTCTGGAAGAAAGCAGAAAATTTGGCCTGCACTTGGTCATTGCCAACCAGAATTTAGGACAAATCACAGACACAAGGCTTTTGCGCACCATTTTATCCAACACCTTTACCAAATTGGTGGGCGCGAATGGTTTTAAGGATTTAAAGGATTTTGCCGCTGAAATTGGGGTGAAAACCACACAGTTACAGCAATTGCCACCTTATAAATTCTACTGTAAATCAGGCAGTCAGCCCGCCTTTGTGTTTGAACCTGACACTTTTTTGATTGGGCATCAGCCGCCTTTCTTTTTGGACAAAAAACAGGCAGGGCAGTTGAAAGAGTATCTTTTGCAGCAATCGGGACAATACCAAGACCCCGCTGCGCAGGCTTCAGCAGCCGCGCCAGTTGCAAAGGTTACTCAAAAATTAGCCCCCAAGTATCCCTTTTAATTTTGTATTTGACCATGGACATCAAACCTTCCCAGCAGTTAATTTTGGAATACTTGGCAAAGTGCAAGTTTTTGACC
>NZ_FOLE01000019.1 GCF_900112255.1 Flexibacter flexilis DSM 6793 | reverse complement strand
TTTTCAAGCTCGGCGTATTTTCGGCGTTTTAGCTCTCGGATAATGCCTTCGCTTTTCTGCACCTCAAAGCCCATCACATCGGTATCCTTTTGCGTAACAAGCACTTGCAATTCTGCAAAGGCCGTCGCATCGTCCAACTCCTGTTGCTTGGCTTTCTTGGCGGCTTCTACTTTTTCCTTTTGGAGTTTTTGCTCCTCTTCAAGGGCTTTTTTTCTGTATTCGGCATCGGCATCAGCCAAGTCTTTCATGAGCTTGTCTTCAATGGCACTGGCGTAAGCTGCTTTTTGCTGCTCAGTTCCGACAAAATCCTTTACGTCTCGCGTGGCCTGCTCAATGAGTTTTTGTTGTTTGCCTCGCAACGTATCACCCAAAACGCTCAATTCTACGTCTTTAATCGTGCGGTCTTTCTCGTGCGATAGCTTTATTAAGTCTTGGTGGAGCTTGGCCTCTACCAATTTTTTGTATTCGGCGATTTGGCCAGCAGTGGCTTTTGTTTTCTCAAAATTGGCCTTTTCATCGGCGGCAGCGGCTTGCAGTTTTTGGCGTTTTTGCTCGTACTCGTCTGTGAGTAAAGCGATTTTCGCATCGCGGATTTTTCGGGCGGCATCAAGGTCGGCGGCTTCTGGAGTTTCTTTGCCTTTGGTTGTTTTCTTGGTCGTGGCCTTTTCTTCTTCAATGCCAAGGGCTTTGAGCAAGGCAATGCGTTCTTTGTCCAAATCGCCACTTTTTTGTTTCTCCAGATTGTAGGCGACTTCGGCGGCCTGCACCTTTTTGACGGCTTCGCGTGCCGATTCCAAAAAGGGGTTTACGCGCGAAATGCCTTTGATGCGGCCATCGCTGGCCTCTTGTTCCACAATCATGTATTGCTGCTCCAACGAAATGGATTTCTCCGTAAGTTCTTGTTGTAAAGCCAACATCGAAGCAACGCCTTTTCCGCCTTGCGTGTAGAGATTGTCCATTTTTTTACGCAGCTCTTCACGCGCTCGGCCTAACTCCAGTTTTTTATCGGCTTCAATTAGAAGCTGTGCTTCCAATTCCTCGCCTGCTTTTTTAATGACAATCTGCTGTACTAAGGAGTGGTTTACGTTGTCCAAGGCCTTTTTAAGTTCTTGGTTGGAACTGGTTTCGGCATTGATGTTTTTTAGGTGATCGGGATAGGATTCTTTAAGCTCGTTAATGAGTTTGGTACGGCGTTCGTTGCCCACATTGAGACTGAGAATTTCAAGGCCAACGGCGCGAACATTGACGCGCTCTTTCTCTAACGCCTCACTCTGTTTCTCTGCGGCGGGGACGAGCTTGTAAACCCAGTTTACAAGGCCTTCCATCGCCGAAGACACGCTGCTGAAAGTAAAGGCTTTGGAAATAGCTTTGCCAATCTTTTCCATCTTGGCCGCCATGTTCTCGTTTTTGATATTGAACTCGTTCATAATGGAGTCCGTGCCTTTGAGTGCCGAGGTCGCGGAGTTTACCTTTTTGGCCAACAACTCGGTATTACTACCAAGTTTTGCGAACACCTCACTCGCGCCTGCTCCGTCCACGTCCAGTTCTTTTAAGATGGCCGCCAAAGCCGTGGCACTTGTGCCTGTTTTGTTTGAGCCTTCCACTACTTTCACCAAAGCACCGTAAATGTCATTGTCCACCAATTGTTTAAAGTCTTTGGCGGCCATGCCTGCCACGACTGCGAACTCTTGCGGAGCAGAAGCCATCTTTTGCAAAATCTTAGTAACGGCGGTACTGCCACGTTCCGAAGTGATGTTCAGTTCTTGCATGGTGGCGGCCAAGCCTAACACTTGCCCAGAGGTCAGGCCAAGGGTAATGCCTACGCCACCGATGCGGCTGGCCATATCCGACATGACGGGGCCTGTCGCCGCACCTTCTGCGCCCAATTGGTTCAGGGCGTTACCGATATGGAGCATATCTTCCGACACGTTATCGGATTTGATGTCGGCAAAAATATTTCGCAACGCACCTACCTGTTTGGTGATTTCCTCTGCGCCTCCCTGAAATTCATCGCCCAACGCTACCACAAGCCTATCTACTGACGTAGTAAAGCCTAAAATATCCTTCTTGGCAATGCCCAACTGACCCGCCACAATGGCAATTTTGCGTAACTCCTCCGTAGGGGTTCGCGTGTCTATTTTGCTCAGTTGCTTGTTAAACTCCTTCACCTCGTCGGCACTCATGCCTGTGGTTTTGCGCAAGTCGGCTAAGGAATCAGAAAGTTTTGATTGTGAGTTGATTAAGTTCGGGATAAAGTCGGCTAACTTTTGGGCGGCCATGAGCATCAAATTCCCACCAATGACCCCGCCAGCCATCGACAAAGCACCCGATTTAAACTCCTTCCAAGCCCCTGAAAGGCCGCTCATTTTGTTTTGCACCGAACCGATTTGTCCTTCTACGGCTTTGAGTTCCTTGAGCTTGGCGGCAAAAGAAGCGGTATCGGGCGCAAGCAAAGAAAGTTCTTTTTCGAGGGCTGCGGCTTGGGCTTTTAGCCTTGCCATTGAACCCGTCGCACCTTCTTGCGCCACTTCCAAACCTTTGGCCGCACTGGTGGCGGCTTTCAGGCGTGCATCGACTTGCTGGAGCTGTGAGGCTTTGGCCGTAAACTCGGCGGTGTCAGCTTCCAGTAACTGGAGTTCCGCATCGAGTTTGGCGGCCTCGTCTTTGAGGGCTTTGATAGAACCCGCAGCGGGGGTAACAGCTTTTTCGATGCCTTTGGCCGCATTGGTCAGGTCATTGAGCTGGGTTTTGACTTGCTGGAGCTGGGCGGCTTTGGCGGCAAATTCGGCGGTGTCGCCTCCCAACAATTCCATTTCCGCATCGAGTTTGGCGGCTTCGTCTTTGAGAGCCTTGATAGAACCTGCGGCGGGGGTAACGGCTTTTTCGATGCCTTTGGCTGCGTTGGTCAGGTCGTTGAGTTGGGCTTTGACTTGCTGCAATTGGGCGGCTTTGGCGGCAAACTCGGCGGTGTCGCCTCCCAACAATTCCATTTCCGCATCAAGTTTGGCGGCCTCGTCTTTGAGGGCCTTGATAGAACCTGCGGCAGCTTCTGATACTTTGGCCACACCGCGAATGTCATCTTTTTGGCCTTGAATTACGCCCCGAACTTCTATAAGTTTGGTTTTGAGTTCGTTGTAGCGTTCTGTGCCTTTGGTTACCGTATTGTTTATTTCGCGGCTCAAATCCAATTGGTATTTGTTCAATTGGTTCATGGTCAGGCCACTCAAGCCAATTTCTTGGCGCAAGCCTGCCATCTCGGACTTTACCTTGTCCAACTTCTCGTTGGCCTTGACGTATTCGTCCGTGCCTGTCTTGAGCTTTTTGATTTGTTCGCGCAAGTCGGAGGCCTGCATCTCCAATTTGCCCAACTCGTTGATGCCCTGTTTGCCGTCCACGATGACGGTTACGCGCGATTGCTCGTTCTGATTCATGCTTGGTTTGGGTTTTTCGCGAACCTAAGCCAATGAATCAAAACAGGAAAGGACAAAAAAGGCTTCGGGGTTTCCGAAGCCTTGGGTTAATGTGTGGGAAAAATGCGTTAGCTGCCTGAAAGATGCGAAGCAGCCTCCCCAAGAGGCCGAAGCGTAAGCGGAGTCTGCAAGGGAGCGGCCACCCTTTTTCGGGTGGCAACGCCCAAAAGAATTTATTTGGGAAAGAATAATTAACGGTTTTTGGGTTTGCGTAGTGGCGGGTTTAGTCTCGCTACCGTTTCCAAACGCACAAAAGCTAATTGAAAACATAAAATTTTAAATTAGCACGTCTGCCCGCCTTGCCACAAATGCAATGTTGTGCGTTTGTGGTTATATTCCGTGTCGGTAGTTAGCATCTGCGTACCAATATATGATTTGTTTATTTTCAAGTTTATTGATTTCACTTTCAATATTTAATAACCTTTTATTGAAATAAATAGCAAAATTATCGTCAATAGGGTCTTTTTCCACATCTGAAAAATTACAATTAGTTTCTTCTTTCAACAACATTGCGTTTTGAAATAGTAATTTTAAAAAATTTTCAACGATATAATTTTTGTAACTATCCAGAAATGGAAGCCAACGAAAAGCAAATAAACAATACTCTTCATATCTGTCCCAAGCATCTATGTAATTTTCTTTGGGTGCAAAAGAAACTACATAGTAAATAGCCCTTAAAAATGCTTTATGAATAAATAATTTACGAAACCTCTCTTTCGAGTGATTTTCTGTAAAACTAGCTCCTTTAATATGTAAAGATTTGTCCCCTAATAAAGAAGGTTCAAAACTTTCAGCCGCTTTTTTAAATGATTTAGGATTTCCTTTAAACATACTCATAGCAAAGTCAAATGTAAAATCCTCACCATTAATTCCACTTGTCTGAATTGCAGGTAAATTTTTATAAGCATTATCTTCTATTGTTTTATTTTTCATAATTAAATTTCTCATAAATGAAAACATAACTGAAAAATATTTAGTAGTTCTGAGAAACATTGTCATAGAACGCCAAAACACAAACCAAACTAATTGAGATGGGATAAATTTTGCTGTTGCATAATATACAAAAGCCTTTGGAACTGACATCTCTAAATCATTTCCAAATTTTAATTGATTAGTTATTTCGTTTTTTAGGGCTAAAAAGTCAATATCTTTTGAAGGATTATCCAGTATTTCGATAGCTTTTTTAAGCCTTTCTTTGGTAGTTATTGGGGCATAGAATGATAAAAATTCCTTTGCTGAAAATTTTGTAAAATTATCAATAAATGGAAAATTGATAACTGTTTTGGAAACAAATTCAATCATATCGTGTTTTTGTTGAGTGAATTTATTTTCACAAACTTCTTCCAACTCTTTAAAAATCAAGCATAATTTATGCACTTCTTTCCCATAGTTCTTTTTAACCTCATTTAGATTATCGTCTGTATAGTGTTTGTATGCCTCAATAAAACTTGCGTTTGCAGAGTTTAATCCCCATTGCATAAAATACATATTTATACAAAATTTAGATACTTCCAAGTCAATTGGTTTGTTTTTGTAATTTCTGTAACAAACATAAGTAGCCGATATTCTATAACACAATGTAAATATATTTGACAATACCCAACTCGATGTGTTCTTAACGTGATTATGGTGAAAAAACTCCTCCTCAATGGCTTTTACAACTATATCACTATTAGGGAAATTTATTTTTCGCTTTTCGTAATGTAAAAAAAAGTTATTTCTCAGAAATTCATACTTTTGTAAAAAATCAATTCCCTCCAATAATGACAAATCATTTTCTTCACTTACTTTTCTTTTGTCTTCTTCTGTCACATCTTCAAGTTCTTTGTCTAATATAACTGCTACATAGAAGTCAAATGGTATAGGAACAAATCTAAATCCGTAAACAGCATTTACACTACCAGAAGTGTTATTTGCTATTAATTCAATGTAAGAAGTTGTAAAATCAGAGTTTACAGAATTTCTTGTTTGTT
Organism: Flexibacter flexilis DSM 6793; assembly: GCF_900112255.1. NCBI lineage: Bacteria > Pseudomonadati > Bacteroidota > Cytophagia > Cytophagales > Flexibacteraceae > Flexibacter > Flexibacter flexilis. The sequence goes on along the minus strand of NZ_FOLE01000019.1, from coordinate 12,124 downwards.
GGACAAACTTATCCCCACTCTTATAATTAAGAGGTGAGAATAAATTTGATACTTTACGTACAATAACTTGTATAACTCTGCCAAGTAATTTTTTAATTTTTTTCATTGGATTTATTGTAAATATTAATACCGTTAATGCACCAACCTTCTTTATGTAAAAACTTACCTTTATGAACTTCTCCACAATGAGAGCAACACATTTCTTGGCAAAATAAATGTGAACACTTACCCAGTATTTCAATGTTTTCTGCTTCGCAGTGTTCGCAAACTATTTTTTTGGCAGCGATATTAGTATCTATTTCATTGTTAAGAGAGTTTGTAATTTTGTAATTTCTAAAAAAGATTATCAGTCTTTCGTGATAATCATAAGATGCCTTACCCGCAATGAACTCTTGTTTAAATTCTTCGTATCGGGGTGAATTAGAAACAAGAGTATCTGCCAAAGCAAAAGCATCAGCAAATCTATTTTCCTGTATTAATGTTAAAACATTTTCAATCATAACCGTTTTTATTTGTTGTTTAACACTATAAATTCTGTAAAAATGCTTAAAGCAATTCCTAAAAATGATGCTAACATTATTAAAATGAATGCGTAATAAATCAAAGAGGCTTTTTGATTGTTAATTTTTTGATTTTGAGCATACGCATTTATATAACTTTCAAGTACTAATGATTTAAATTCGTAAGGTTCAAGGCTATGTGCTTTAACTTTAAGTAACTCATTTCCCATACCTGTTAAATATTTCTTGGGTTTAAGTACAAAAAATATCATAAAAGAGGCACATACAAAAATTAAGAATATAAAAAAAATACTGCTTACGAAAAGAATATGCTTTTGATTTGAAAAAGACAATTTACCTATCACTTGTCCAAATATTTGAGCAAAAATACCTGCTAATGCTAATACAATTCCCAAAGCAAAAGTACCTTTATTTATCAAAATACCTGTTCTTGCTAACTCCTCATCAAATCTTTTATAAGCAACGGTTATTGCAGCATCTATGCTTTCAATATGTTTCATTTTTCTAAAAATTTATTGTGAATAAAGTATGATAAGTAAAGTAGTAATATTTCAACTAATAGGTAACTAAAATATGGAATTTTAGAAATACTAAATGGATAGAATATCAATGTTAAACCACTCGAAGCATCACGAACTACGTGAGAAGTTAAAGCGGCAAAGACAATCCAAAAAACAAAAGGTTGTGTTCTGAAAAAAATAAAAACCCAAAACCCAAAAATTAAAGCAAAAGTTATACTGTGTGTTATAGGACGCATTGGTAAGTTAATTGCATCTGAAACAGAAAATGAACCTGCAAGAATAAAATGGTCTATATCAATAATTGTAGATATAAAAAAAATTAAGGAAAAATTATATAAATTGTATTCTTTGAAAAATGGTAATAATATTATAACGCCAACTAAACCGTGTACAACTCCATCATACAAAGCCCAATACTCTCGTTTAAAGATTGGTCTTGTTTCTATCAAGTAATCACTTATTAGGCAATAAGCAATCAAAATTATTGCTGTTATTGCTAAACTTTTGTAGTTATGCTGAAATTTAATTAACTTCATTTGTTATTTATGGTTCTTTTACAATAACGCACAATGGAGCGGAGATTTGCGAAGTTACAAAAAAGGAAAACGTAGCGCATACATTTTTTGTGATTTCAGCAAATCCCTTTGTTGGGTTAATATGCGGGAAAAATGCGTTAGCTGCCTGAAGGGGCGCAGCCGCCGCGAAGAGGCCGAAGCGTAAGCGTAGCCGTAAGGGAGCGACCCGAAGGGGAACGCCCAAAAGATTTTATTTTTTGAATATATCTTATAGTTGCTGGACTAAATCTTTACAAATAAAACAAGTGGGATAAATTGGATTATGGTACTGAACTTGACAGACTTTACACAAAGTGTATTGAGGTACAATGTTATCTTCAATCGCGGCGCAACGCTTGCAACAGGTTTTAACGTGTTTAAATAGTCTGTACTCAATACTTTCTTCAATACTTAATAATAGAGCCTGTTTGCCTACAATTAAATCAAATTTTTCCTTAGCTTCTTGTCTTACTTTTAAAATTGCCGTCCTATGCAAAAACTCTATTGTCAAATCTTTAGCCCTATCAAAGTTTGTCGTACGAGCTTTAGTGTAATATGGAATACTAACTGGATTTTCAAAAATATGCTTTTTGGGACAAGTGTAATTGTTTGAATCTTTGATTCACCTAATAGTAGTTACACCACAAGTAGGACAGGCATTTCTAATTTCCGAATTCTCTTTTAAATAATTATAAACCAATTCTTCGGAGATTTCCTCTTCTTCCTTTTCAGGTCTATAACTACTCATTATTTTTTCGTAGTGTTCCTTGAATTTGGTAGGCTGAACAGTGTGTTGTATAACTAGAGGTTGTGTAGTAGAACCACAGTTTTCGCACGCATCTTTTAAATGTATGCTTCGCATTTTTTCCCAATGCTTTGTAGTCCATGGCTTTGGCAGTTGCCAAAGCCTGCGAAGCGCCTGCTCATAGCTAATCAAATCATTTATGAGCAATTCTTTAATAGCAAGGAGTTCGTCCATTGTTAGAAAAGTGAGGTGAGTGTGTGAAATAGCCCAAACACATCAATGCTTATGATTATATTTGAGTTGTTGTCTGTTAAAAATAAAGGCACTACGAGATTGAATAATAGTAAAATAATTTCTATTAAGACTGAATATCCATAGTTGGCCATAATGCCATCATAAAGAGAAACTTTGTAGTATATAAATTACATATGTATACTTTATTGTTTAACCTCATTTAAAAATAGAGCATACATATTACTAACTATTAGTAGTAAATAAACAACAAAATGATAAATAAGTGCTATTGAGATTATATTACAACATATAGTAATCCACTCAGAAACAGTATTCTGTATTACTATAAGGTCATAGTTATCCAATACACAAAAATCATATTGAGTTGTCAATACAGAGAAAACAATTATTATACAAAAAACGATTGAATAACTAATTTGTATAATTAGTTTTTCGCAAAATTCAAGATAAGTTGCTAAAGCCTCTTTTTCTTCTTCTTGTTTATCTATTTTTATATTAAACTCTCGCTTCTTATTTGCAGCTTTATCTGTTACATATACAATTAATGTAAAGAAAAAACCTGCAAAAATTGAAAGAGAACTAAGAATTATCCCTACATAATCCTTAGTTATTTTAATTTTCATAAAAAGAACAGTAAAAAAAGCAAACATAATTGGAAATAAAGTGAAAGTAAAAATTCTTTTATTTTTACTTTCAATAGTTTTGTATGCTTCTTTGATAATTTGAGCTATATGAAATATATCATTCATTCTTTATTTTATTTAAAAGTTTTAAACAAAATTCCTTTATTAAATTAATATCAGGACTGTCACTATCTTTTCTTTTTAAGCTCACAGGTAAATCTATGGTAGGTAATATATCAAAAGTGTCTGTTAATTTTGCATGAGCCTTTCTACCCTGCTCATCTTCATAATAAATTTTCATTTCAAAGTTTTCCAGCCGTTCTTCTGCTAGGAAATTTCCATTGAATAATTTTTTTCCACTCTTGAGTAGATTTTGTATTTTACCAATAAACTCATTGGAGTTTTTATTTATTTTACGAAGCTCTACTACAATTTCAAATTCATCTTCCTCTGATAATAGAGGTTCAAATTGCCTTCTTGCGTCACTGGTTTGTACTTTTTTTGAGAACGCAATCCGTTTTATTAAACTACGTTCAATAAAACGTTTTTTGTCTTCTTCTGGAACAAATGGATAAGTCACTAACGTAAGGTTAAGTTTTCTAAAAAATAAAGAGAGATTATCTAATAGGACGCTTGTCATTGTTGCAGATGAGTAATATTGCACCATTAGAATACCTAAATCACGGTGAAAGGGAGTCCATAATAAAAAGTAATAATCAAGTGCAGCTATATCATCTTTATTTATTTGATTTTTAACTGTTTTGCTATTTTTTTTATTATATATGTCCTGAGCGATATTACTTAATCCTCCTCTAATCATTCCATGTATAACATTTTCAGAAGCAATAAACGTAATGCTATTATCATTAGGACTTAATGACTTGGTATTATCTTTGTTAGTAGAGAATTCACCATTAAATGAATTTATATAACTTTCTATGAATTTCTTATACTTTTCATTTTTATCTGTAATAGATACATCTGATATCACTGTATCTATTACAGCCTCAAATTTTAACAAATCTCTTTTACCACTTCCTTTTACAGAGAATCGGTATAATGCTAATTTCAAATCGTGTGACATATATTTAGAATTTTGTTTCTAATCAGCAATTACTTATGAGGGGAAAGTTAATTTATAACTAATCCCATTATCTAAGACGTTTGCCGAAGGGAAAAAGGGTGACACGATTAGAAAAAAAGTTTTCCACAAATACTTAACAAATTGATAATCAAAACATAAAACACAAAATATTTTCCATGTATTGCGCTTTAATGCGTCAAAGGAACGTTTTTTTGTGAAACCACACAAGAATCTTAATTGCCCAACCCCGATTTTACGGTATTCACGGCTTGTTCGGCTACTTTGGAGCTGACGACGGCGTTTAGGACGTGAACCCGTCCGTAATAAGGCCGTGAGTACCATTTTTTGGGTTTGCGGCCTTTGCTTTTGGCCTGCCAAACTTCGCGGTTGGTTTGGGCGGATTCGATTACTGGCCTGCGGCCTGCGCCCATGTCCACGAAGCGGCCATAGAGTTTGAAACTGAAGGAGGCTTCAATCACACCTGCTTCTTTTTGGGCTACTTCTACGGCGATGCTGTGGAGTAACTCGTCGGTGTGTTTTACTTTTTTCTGTTTGATTTGCTCGCGCAAAACGCGCGCGGTGCGGTTTGCCCAGTCCTGCACTAAGGCATACACAGCGAAAAAATTAGTCGTCCCACTCATCGGCCTTAAAGATTAGCTGCTGATTATCAGATTCGTAGAAAGTTACCTCAAAACGTTTTCCGTAGGCGTTATCAAATACAGGGCCTACTTTCTGAATCGGGATTGGCCTAAAAGTAGTGTTTTTGAAAAACTGACGAGTGCGGGCATGGTGCAGAATTTTGGAAAGGATTTTCTTACCAATGCGCTCACATTCCACCAACACTTCTTCGCGCTCCGCGATGTTACTTTTCTCTACTTTGCGCAACACGGTGTAGGCCATGATGGTGTCTTGAAACACGGAATCAAGGTCTTGCAAATCGGTTGTTTTTTCGGGAAACTCAATGAGTAGGCAATAGCCGCGCAAATCAAAATCATTGCGAAGGCTATTGTACACGTCTTCAATGTCAATCGTACCAAAACGTTTTTGTGTGGCCGAATGCTGGATTTCAGGCAATTTGGCGGCAATTTCTTTTTCAAAATATTCTCGTAACTGCTTATCGTTCATTGTCTTGCGTGGGCTTGTTGGCCAATTGTATTTGCAAATGCGCCAAGATTATATAAATGTTTTTGCGTGCGGTTTGCTCGTCGTCGCCGAATTTATCGCCTGCCAAATTCAGCAAAACGGCCAACCAACCATAATTAGGACGGCCTCTTTCCTCGTCGGTGGGTGGGGCGAACACCAAGGGAAATTGCAAGACCAAGTTTTCGCGCCAAGCGGTGTATTGCAACAAGACGGCCAGTTTTGCGCCACGCGGGAGCTTGGCGAAAGCAGCAGCACGAGCGGCCACGACATTCTCATTAAAGGGCTGGCGTATGTCGCCGTCTTCGGGTCGGTATTTTTTGCGTGCGGGTCGGTAAATAATGGCGGCCAAGTTATCCAAATCGCTGTCTTGCTGACGGCGGCAAAAGTCCAGATAGTATTTTTCGCACTTGATAAACTCAAAAAACGAGAGGTTTTCCATGTTGTCGCCTGCGGAATGGAACAGCAAATTAGGCTTGGGGAATCTTTGCCGCAGCGTGAGCGTAGGCAGTAAACACTTGGCCGAAGGGCGCGACTCCAAGAAAGGCTCGGTGAGCATGGCCAAGTCGTAGAGTTCGGTATCGGTCATTTGGTTAGCCAAAAACCAAGCCAAACGGGGGTGTTTTTCAATAGAAAACAAAACAGGCAGCAGCCGCACGATGGCAACATCGCGCGACTGCTGACAGGCCAAAATCTCATTGACGGCGATCGCTCGTCATAAGATTTTGGGCAAGCATAAAATTTTCCGTCAAGATAGAATCCGTTATTTTCCATTAGCAATTGTAACATTGAGGGTGTCAAGTCCTGTATGTGGGTTAAAAAGGAACACTTGGCATTGTATCGGGCGCGGTTTCCAGAACTTCCAACGGGGGGAGCGGCGGCCTTTGTGCGCAATGGCTGTAATGTCATTGCGGACGGAATAGTGAGTAACGTGCAGGCTATCCGCGTCCGCAATTGCGGACATTGTAAAGTAGTTATCGGAATAGCTGTACTTTTTAAAATGCTGCGGCAGCGAATCGCGCGGCGACATGACAAGCGTATCACGCGCAGGCATGCCCGCCTTGCCCGATGTAGTAACCGACAAACGCATGACGGCCTGAATACGTTTGAGCTTGATGTCAAAGGCGCGTTCTAAGGCGGCAATGTGTGCCGCGTTCAGCTCTCGAAGCGTAGCGGCAGAGAGCTGGGCGACGGGAGCGACAGTTCTTTGTTGGCCTTGTGCATTGCGCACGCGGCGCAATTGATTGTTATGCGCTAAAACAAGGTTTTCGCGCTCCGCTTCAAGGGCTGCGATTTTATCGCGCTGCCGTGAGTAGTAATCGCCGAGCATAAGGCAGGCGATTACGAAAAGTACATAAAGCAAAAAAGCGTAATTTTTCATAAGTCAATGAAATTAGCAACCTTGTAAATCTGTCTTTTAAGGCGTTTTTTCTTATAAACGCCGTCGCCTTCACGGGAGGCGGCCTCGTTGGTATTGCCTTCGACGGTAACGACGATGTTACCGTTACCCCAATCGTGGATAAAGCCCACATGCCCGATGCGGCCCAAGTTGTTGTAATACAGCCCGAACAAGTCGCCTTGTTGGGGTGTGGCCGTCGGCGGACGGCCACGTGTGTAAATGGTATTGCGGGCTGGAAACATGGCTGCCGCCCAAGCCGTAATCGGGTGTTTGATGCCTGCTAATTGGAGACACCATGAGACGAAGGCGGCACACCACGACTGGCCGCGTTTGGCGTTGGCTGCGTGTAGGAAGGTTTCTACTTGCAGGCCGTCGTTGTTTCCTGTGGCTTCGCGCACGCCGACTTGAGAGGAATAAATCTGTGCTAATTCCTTGCGTTTTAATTGATTATCAGTGCCGTAAGCAACACCAATAGAAAGAGCAAAAAGGAGTAAAAAGCCATTAAAGTAACGATAGATTGACATGGTGAAAGGTTTTTAAAGTCTTCTTTGAAACGATGAACATAGTAGTCAAATAGCGGCCTGAAGTTGAAAAAGACACCCAGCCAAACAATGCCGTTAAAAACTACCAGAATAGCAATGGCCATTAAAACGGCCTGCCAAATACCTACGTCGTAAGTGCCTGCGGTTGGGTCGATGGCACGGAGCACGAAGGGCGAAATAACAAAGGCAAGCAAGGCAAACGGCCAAGCCCACACGTCAGGCCACAAGGCCAAAAAGCGCAAGAAACGCGGCAATAGATTTTTCATTGGATAAGGGTTTAGAATGTAAATAATTGAAAATTAGGCTACTCGGTTGGTGGCGGGGATTTTGATTTTTTGATTTTCTCGTATAGCGTCCAGAGTGCTAAAAATCCAGAAACGCAAGAGAAAATCAGGGAAACAATGCGCTGTATCGTGTCTAAGTCTTGCAGCGACCAAGATAGGCAAAGGCAATTCGAGACGAAGACGGCAAAATTAAACAGCGGATTATCGCTGAAATGATGGTTGTTTTCCATGATTAAAAGAAGGGTTTAGGTTTAAGAAATTACGCCCAAAAAGTGGGGCTGTGATGGTTATTGACGGGAAAACGCTCGCATTGCTGGGGCTTGGGGCGTAGGGGACTATCGCGCCAAAGGGGATAATCGTCGGGATTTTTCTCCAGTAAATCGGAGATGGCGACCAAAGCGGCTTCGGCGGTTTTGCCGATTTCCGTGCGTAGGAGTTGGAGGCGTTCCAACTCGGCGGGCTGCTCGACTTTGTTGGATTGGGTGTTGTTGTTGTTAAACAACATAATACCCTTGTCAGAGAATTTGACGGTTAGCTCCAATAAGCCATTGTGCATGGCTTTGAGCGCGACAAATTCTCGGACGCTCTCTAAAAGCGTAGCGTTAGGGGCGGAGAGCGAATGATTGGCTACTTGGGCTTTTAGCTCAAGGAACAAATCAGTGTACAGCAGGTTGCGAATTTGGTTTTGTTCGACTCGTCGGATAAAGGCAAAGAGCTTGTAAAACACCATGCGGCTCTCGCTGATGTACTGGTAACGGCCAAATTCTTTGGCCGTAGCGATGAACAGCTCTCGCGGCCAAACCACTACGTCAGCGGAGGCAAAAGCAGGATAAACGGCCTCGTTTTCCTCCAAAAACGCCCACAGGTGTTCTAAAGCGATATTGCCGATCAGTTGCGCCGAACCCTCCAAATCATTGATTTGCCATTGAAAGGCGGTCTTTTCGTTGTCATTGGAAATGATACGAATGCCCGAATTGTCAATGGAAACGGAGTTCCAAGGGATATACTTCTCGTAAGAGAGTATAGCCAAAGGTGCTAACACGTAGGGCAACAATGCTTGCATTTGCTCGACTGTGGGCAAAGGCGTAAGCAATGGGGTAATGGCCGCGTCGAGATTGGCTGCTAAAAGGTCCTCGTTCGCGGCCTGAATATTGGCGTTTTCGGTAATGATTTGCTGTGCTTTGGCCTCGTAATCGGTCTGGTCATTGACCAACAAAAGCAATTGGTTGAGCAGGGTTCTGCCCAGCACTGGCAAGAGCAAATCCCGTTGCACTTGCACGATAAACGGGCGCAAATTGGCTATGTCAAAGGCTTTATTAACGGGAATATACGCTCTGAAAACCTCGGGGCTAAGAATAAGAATTGGTTGCATGGTTTAGGCTGCTGGAAGAGTTTGACGGGCATCAGGGGTTACTTGGTCAAGGGTTTGCATAATGGGGGTGCGAAGCCTGAATTTGAGCTTTTTATCCCAACCGTTGTATTTTTGCACAAATCGCAAAGGCTCAAGGATAAGTTCTTGGTGGCTTTGGCATAAAGACAGGTACATATTGAGTGCTTCACGGACATTAGAACCCGAATTACCGCCCAAACCTTTGCCAGGCATCGAACCGATCAGGGCATCATGTACGCCAAGCGCGAATAATAAGTGAGAGCTGGCCTCTTGGGAATCTTCGATGTATGCGCCGTCTTTCATGCCGTCTTTAATGGTTTCGACTTCCCAACCGTAAGGTTTTCCGTTGTTATCGTCAATGATGTTGGTAATCAATGCTTTGCCTGCGTTTTTCGCGCTTGTGAGCATCTCGTTGATTGAAGTCTGGGTTTCTTTGATGCGTGAAGCCCGTAATTCGGGTTTGGCATCAAAATCAGGGTATTTCCATACCCACCATTTCGTTGGAATTTTCACCACGTACTTAATACTCATGGCGTTACGCATCAAAGCGCGTTTAAATTCGGGTATACTGTTGGCAAACTCCAACCAACCCGAAACGCGGAGCGTATTCCAGTGGGCTAATTGGTAAAAAGTTCGGCCCGGTGTGGGGTAAGAAATGGGATAAATGAGTTTGAAGGCCTTGCTTTGGCGTGTGTGCTCAAGACTGTCAAAGGGATTGATTACGCTTACTTGGAGTGTTTCGGGGGAATCATGCCTTGCACTCTGCCAATTGGCATTGATGTAGCAAGTTTCAATGATGCCAGTGCGTGGGTTTTGTACCTCCCAACGGCAAAACGAAGCGTCATTGGCGGCAATGGAATAGATTTCGGAGCGGTCTTTGGTTAAAACCAACTCAGGAAAAACATTGTAGAAATGATACAGGTCGCTGCTTGCTTTGGCCAAATAATGGGGAAAGCGTGAACGCTCTATAAATTCTTCAATGGCATCATTTTCAACGGGTTCAAAGAATCGTTTTTTGTCTTCGTAATGATAATATCCGTATTCCAGCCCGCCCGAAACCAAGGCGCGTGCTTTCCAGTCCAGCACGGCGGGAATAATGCTGTTACGGGAAATTTCAGACAATACGCGTTGTGGAAACAAGTTGTCTTCGCCCCAAAAGGCAATGGGTTGATTGTCGGAGGTTTTGTATAATGGCTGTGAATGGCTTGCGGCAGGAGCAGGCGGAACAGCCGCCGAACTACCCAGTCCCGTTTCCACGAGCAGGGAATGCTCAGGGATATAAATAACCTGTTCAGAAGTGAAGTTGTCGCCCATGTTTTAGTTTCCGTAACGAACGGCCAATCCATTGAAAGAGAGAATGAGATAGATGTGTACTTTGTAGAAACGCTTTTCTGTTTTGCACCAAATATTTCGTGTTCTATTCTTAAAATGACTTGGGTTCTTATGTGGTTTAGGTTGTTGGTTATAAGTTCTTTGCAGTCCAGTTGCTTTGTTTTTGGCAATGCAGGCATTGGCCAATGTAATGAGCTGTCCGCCTTCTCCAGTTCGCCTGTTGGCTGTTACAAATTGAATGGAGAAAGTGGGTGTTGTTGGCATGGTGGCCAGTAGCAGATTGAGCGGAATGCTTTTCATAGGCCAAAAATAGAGCTGTCCTAAAAGGCAAAAAAGGACAAATAAGGAGGCCACTGTGTAGTAACCTCCTTGAACGTCACCTCAAAGTTTGCGATGTCAGGGACGATGAGGAATAAGCGGCTCAAAAGTAGAGCAGTCCTAAAAGCCAAAAAAGGACAAGGTTCGTAGTAGAATATATCGGCAAAAACCATTTTGCGGGTGAGGAAGCCACCACTACATAATACCAATAGAATTTTTTCTTTTTGTGTATTGTGGTAGTGGTGTCTGAAGAGACCGCGAGGGCGGCCCAAAAAAGCCCTCCCAACGTCAAACAACGCTGTAAAGGGCTTATAGTTTAAATTTGAGGGGTTTTAAAGGGTTTTAAAACAAGGGATTATAACAAATAGCTGTCTTCCTGTTGCGCGGCTCTTGCTTGCTCGGCTGGCGTTAGTCCCCAAAGTTTTTGGGCTATGGCTAAATTGTTTTCCATATTGTTTAAATCCTTTTTGGCGTAAGTCAAAGAAAATGAATGAGCGCGGGGAATCGTGCCGTTTTTAAGTCCTGCGTGCTGCTGCTGGGCTTGCTGCAACTTAAATTCATAATATTCTATACTTTCGGGCATGGACAAATTTATTTGGTCTGCTTTGGCCTCCCAATAGCTGGCGCGGCTCTCGTAGCTTTCGGCCTTGTCGGATAGTTCTACGGATTTGCGCATACGGTTGTAATTTCTATCAATTAAAGCCCTGTGCCGCTTTTCGCTGTGGTGGCCTATTTTGATAGGCTCACCCAATACTAAAAAGTCCCTGCCTTCTTGCGATGCTTGATAATATTCATCACTTTTTTTCTGTGCATTGTTAGAGGCGTTTTGTAGTCTTTCGGCCTTGTTTTTGGCGCGCTCTTGGGTGTTGAATCCGTCGGCGCGAACAATGGAATAAAAGTAAAAGCCTTCTTTTTGATAGATGAGGTTAAAAACAATACACTCGTTTTCTTTGCCGTACTTGGTCGTTACTAAAATGGTGCTTCCTTTTTCGTGCGGCTCTTGGCATTTGGCTAAATAAACATTGGGGTAATATTTTATATAAGTATTCATGTGATGACGTTTTTAAAGGGGTTAAAATAAGGAACTTATAGCATAAGGGTTATCGCCTTCATCTTCAAATTTTATATCTTGTACGGCTTCTGGTGTGCCGTCTTGGATACTGCGCAAATACTCGGCGTACTCTTTATATTTAACGGCTTGTTTGTAACTCATAAATTCCTGTTCGTGGTAAGGTGTGGTATAATGAACCGATTCGCCTAAACAAGAATTTATACAAATACCGTTTTCAAGTTCCATATATACACAGCCTGTCAGCTCGTTAAATCCTACTATTTTAATTGCTTCGGCGGTGGCGTTTTCGGCATAAGCTGCAAAGAGTTTTCCAATGCCTACCGATTCGCTATAAGGTATATAGG
>NZ_FOLE01000018.1 GCF_900112255.1 Flexibacter flexilis DSM 6793 | reverse complement strand
CTCTGCGATACCTCGCGGTGCAACAACTGACCCGTAACACTCATCAGTTCTATGACGCTACCCGCCTTGCTCTCTATCATCACTTTATCTCGCGCGGGGTTCGGGTAGATACTTACTTTGGATGAATTACTAATAATTGGCTTGCTACTCGTTACCAACCAACTACTATCCGTCTCGGGCAAATACGGCAAGCCAATACCGCCCACTTTCATAAAATATAAATCGAAAAAAGCAGGACTGGGACTATTAACAACACCTGCAAAGACTGCATCGCCATCACCTGTAAAGGCGATACTTGACACACCCTTATTGCCAGATATGCCAGTACCTGTCAAGGTCGTATTCCACACTACACTACTATCCAACCTTTGCTTACGAAGATAAAATACTGAGCCAGAGTTCGCCACAGGATAACCTCCTCCTATCGTAAAACACGTATCTTGTGTGATATACGCTGGATATACTCCTCCGCTATGCTCACCACCCCAACTCTTACTATAATCTCCATTATACAGACCCCAGTAATAACTTGCGATAGGACTGGTCCAAATTGCTCCTATCACCAAATACTTCTGATTCGGAAGTTGCTGAACATACGCATCATATATCTTCGCATACGTCGGGCGCGTATAAAAAATATGCTGACGCACCACATTACCACTCGTATCCAACTCCATGCCCCAAACAGAGCTATTCACACTACCTGATACCCAATAATGACCATTCGCCATACCCTCCACATAATAGCCCTCTGTGTAATAGCCCAAATTAAATGACTTGGCCCATACCAAATCTCCATTGCCCCTATAACGACCTACATACGCATCCCATGCCATGTTAGGGGTGCTGCTAAACGTCGTCTGACCCACCACTAACAAATCCCCATTACTCATACTCTTCCCCCTGCAATTGGAAACAACATTCCCATTATTCCCCACCATATACATGTGTGTATAATGCGCCAATACTACCCCATTGCTATCCAACTTCAACAAATGCTGCTGGTAATCAAATGCGGTTTCCTGCGCTACTATCCAATAATGAACACCATCTCTATCCTGCGTAATTGAGGCTGCTTCCGAGGTGATTATATTCAAATTCTTGACCCATGCCGTATCACCATTCGACAACAATTTACCTACATACAAGCCTCGATAACTACAATCTATGCCGAATTTGCACAATGAACCCGTAAACAAATAGTTCGAGGATTGAGGCATCGGAACTATCGCATCAGCATAATCCATATCATATATATTATACTTCTTCTCCCACAGCACCGATTGACTATAAACAACTTTGCTTAAAAACAGCAGTAATAACAATAGTAGATTTCTTCGCATAATCTTACACTTTTGATTGAATAAATGGGGCAAGAAACTAAACGCCTCTTGCCCCCATTTGGCTTGGTTAATGAATCACGGATAATGGATGACTTACCCCATCTACTTTAAGTACATAAATGCCTGTACGAAGCGAGTTCAAAGACATTTCTGTTTGCTCACTCTGCGATACCTCGCGGTGCAACAACTGACCCGTAACACTCATCAGTTCTATGACGCTACCCGCCTTGCTCTCTATCATTACTTTATCTCGCGCTGGGTTCGGGTAGAGGCGAACAGATTGACCCAAACCTGACGATATACCCGCTATCACATTGGGGTTGCCCATACGAGACACGGGAAATAAAATAGGGGTGGCGGGAATAAAACCCGTGCATATTAATGTGATACCAGTCGTTTGTTGTACAGGATCTGTTGTGGCTAAAGGTATCCCCATCGACACTGGAGATGTTGTATATGGATGAACAGTAGTACCCACAAACTCATTTTTATATCGCCAGTACTTAAATGCACTACCATTATTTTCTATAGACACCCAATTATTAGGCGATGCCCAATAAGAGTTAGATGCTTCCACATCATAAATTGTGTTGCCTGTAGAAGTTTGCGGCAGTTGGCTACGCACCGTACCCGTCTTTACAGGCCATACATTTCCTGCGGGCATCACATAACCCATACTTTGTGTTCCATCTCCTCCTATATTATTCAGGCTTGTGTTGGCGGATACATATAAGCCCGTTTGGGTATAACTGGCAGTTTGGTTTGGCTCAAAGGTGTTACATTTGAGATTCAGCGTTTGGGCAGTTCCTCCCAATGAGTTGTCCAGATACAAGCCATACAAGTTCGCATTAAACTGATTGCCTTCTACGGTAGCCGTATGTCCTGCGCCATTTACCCAATGCAAACCACGCCATAGCGTATTGAATGTATTTTGTTTTATGGTAGAAATACTGGTAGCTGCAATCCCTATCGAATACTTCATAGTAACATCATCAAGCCCCTCAAAAGTATTACCCGTAATAAGATTGGTAGAATTTTTGGCATTTATAATACCATATACAGCAGGTACTCCATTGTTCGCCACCTGAAAAGCCATATTCGGAATGGCATTGGTGTGCATATCATAGGTTTCTTTGCGATATGCCAATCCAAATGTACAGTTGTCTATTTTTAGTAACCAGTCTTCCGTGTAGATACCCGCGATTTTATTGTCTTTGAACGTACATTCGCTAATCGTATTACCATTAAAACCACTTCCGTGTACATAGACCCCAAACAGGCAGTTATCAAAGCTATTATCCATAAACTTCTTACAAGAAAATGGTTTACCCATTTCTACGCCCGAATAAGCATAAAAACGCTCGTCGGGAGCTGAACCGTTATGCGCTATATCAAAAGGAGCTTTGATATTTTCGTTGGAAGTAAAGTGATTATGTGTAATGATGGCTCCCCTTACATAAGCCAATTCCATAGCGCGGTAGTTATTGATAAACTGGCATTCTGTTACTTCAAAAGTACCTATAACATTTATGGCCGAATTCGGGTTCTGGAAAGTATAGTCTTTTAAACCCTGATAGCTGTCTTCGATAATGGAATTATCTGCATAAACAGCTTTTACTTCCGTCAACTCAAAACCTTTCCACATTTGGTCGCAAGCAGCTCTGAAATGTGTATTGGTAAGCCTCAGGATACTTTCTTTAATCAACGAAACCAATGGGCCATCTACTGTTCCTCCATAAGGGCTTCCATAATACGCTTGGCCATACACATACACCTGATTGCCCGAAAAGGTAACATCCGCATGAGCAAAAGTTATATCTTTATGAATAAAGGTAGCGTAAGGATACACAAGCACTCCCGAATAAGTAGAAGTATTGCCTAACAACTGAAAGTAGGCAGGAGAAGACATTGTTCCCGACGCAGCAGAGTAAGTTACCAAAGAGTAAAGCCCATCAGGTAAATTATTGATTAGTAATTTTGCATTATTACTAATAAGGCTACCGCTTGGGTCGTACCACCAATATTTGTCGGCAACGGCTGTTACTAAATAATGTGTTCCATCGCACGTAGGCGTAACCACAGGAGGAAGCGGAGCCGTTGGAGCAGCAGTTACTTGTACTGGTGTTTGGGTCTGTTGTGCCAACATAGGATTAGCAACAGACATGGCGGCAAGGCATAGTAAGCCCGCCAATGAGCGTTTGGCCCAATGTAATGTTGCATTCATGGTTGTTTTTTGAAAATGAAGGTTGAATTAAATATAAAATGACCAGAGACACTGCTCAGGCAATCGCCCAAACACTGAACACACGCAACAAAATAAATCGCTAGCGAACGCGCTGATTATAATATCGGTCTTTGTTTAAGCTAAGTGCTTTTTCCTGAAACTTTTCGGAAAGAATCTAATGAGATAGGATATGCTTAAAAATAGAATCGGTCTTTTTGTACTTGTTCTGTTAGAGTATTGGCTTTTATGAAAGATAAAGAAAGTTACTTGTAAGGTTCGTATGAATTACTCTCCAATGTTAAGTACAAATTATTTTATTTCCAAATCTTGATTAAACAAAATTTTACTTTTTCCTAAATAAAATAATTCACTAACTAACAGCTACTTACAAAAAACAATATGACTATTATTAAAAATAAAATCTTACCAAAATACATTATTTAACATAATATTATAAATATTCATTTTTCGATAGTGTGTGTAAGGTTTGGACAATAAAAAAACGGAGCTAAAATTTAGCTCCGTTTCGTGTTACTTTAGTTGTTGTAAGTAGTAGTTAATCTTGACGAAAATCAAGTGTATGTTTAGTTGTGTGTAGTAGTGTAGTTACTTCTAAATTAGTTATTTTGTTGTTGTTTTTATTAGCAGCTATAATTAGTTGTTTTCAAAAAAAATAGTGCGTTTAGCTGTTTTTGTATTGTAGTAGTTAGTGCCTAACTTAGCCTTTTGAGGGGCAAATCAAACATAATGTGAATTTAATTTCTTATAATTCCAGTTGCTATGATACAAAGATATAGTCCGCCCCTCGATACCGAAAGTAGTATTCGATAAACAGGTATATATTTTCGATAAACATAGTTTACAATCCGATTTATACGAATAAAAGCTGCTTAAAACTGGTTAAATCACCAATTCTAAGCAGCTTTTAGGCTTTAATTATGGTTAATTTACTCTTGTCCTTTGTCGCGCATTAGCTTAAATTCTTTGTAACGACGCGCAATGGCAATGCAGAAGCCAATCACCAACACGAATGTTCCTATCCAAAGTACGTTGATTAGCGGTTTTTCGACGGCTTTCAGGATAATCCAGTCCTTTTGCGAGGTGTTCAGGCCAATGGTAAATTTGCCTGTCTGCGGATTGATGTCCAGTAGTGTAAAACGCACGCCCAAATCGTCGATGGTATGCGAGAAACGGCCAACTTGCCCGTCTTTGATGGCAAATACTGGCTCTGCAATATAGTTTTGGTCTTTGCCCATAATGCGCACAATGGCTTTCACGGCTGCATCATTGGCACTCAATTCCGTGCCTTCCAAATCGTTTACTTTTTGCACGTCCACCAATTGCGCAATAAAATCATTGGCAATAAACGTATCGCCTACAGCCAAGGTGTATTGCTCGGTTTCGCTCCATTTCTTTTCTTGCTCAGGGTCTGGCACGGACGAAACGTGTGTGTAAAGGTCTTTGTTCCAAAAACGTTTGATGTCTGGCGAAGCCATCAAGCCCATGTTCGGGTTTACTTGCGCACGCGGAAACAACACAAACGGTTCTTTGCCTTCTTGCTGATATTCAACGGCATAGTAAGTATTTTCGGGCGAAATGCGTACCGTGTCGCCTTTTTTGAAATACGTTTTGTCGTTGTACACCAACTCGGCACGCGTAATGGCGCGGTAAGGGTCTGGCGCAGTACGCAAATATTCTTTCTTCACATACGTCGGGAAGCCGTCCACTTCGATACAGTCGCCTTTGTAGGTAAGCGTAAAGTCCGACATACGTGTCGGCGTGTTGCGCCAAAGCATAATGTTATCGCGATTTAGTTCCGTAGAAAAATCTTTGTTATAAACCATTCCCGAAGTATTGAGGGAAATGATGCGCGAGTAGCCCGACGAGAACAAAATCCCCAGCAACATCATGGCAATACCGATGTGCGCAATCGCACCGCCTGCCATGCGCAAACTTCCTTTCAGTAATTTGGCCAAAATAATGCCATTGGCGGCGATAGAAAACATAGAGCAAGTTACCAACACAATGTAATCCCATTGCGTTACGCCCAGCGCAATAATGACACTCGAAGCCAACAAAGCCACGATAAGCGGCGTAGTAAGGGTTTTGATAAGCGTGTTTTTATCAATTTTTTCCCACCAAAAAAACTGACCCACACCCGACAAAATCGCCACGAAAACCGAAAACCACATTTGCCATTGTGTATAAAACGGCACGGGGTCGGCTGGCGGCGCGGCCTGAGAGTCAATGCCCAAAGCCTCCAGTATTTTGTTAAAAACAGGAATAGACGTAGCCGCCAACACCTGAAACGAAGCCAAGCACATGACCACCACGCCAATAAAAATCCAAAACTCACGCGAATACGTGGACGCTTCTTTTTCGGTGGTCGGAATTTCTTTCCAACGCCAAGCCAACATCACAACCGCCAAAATTACGAAGGCCAACAAATAAACTAAAAGTTGTCCCGAAAGTCCCAAGTCCGTGAACGAGTGAACCGACGCATTGCCCAAAATACCACTGCGCGTGAGGAATGTAGCGTACAGCACCAACACAAACGTAGTGATAGACAAAATCATGGAACTTTTCAAAGCACTTTGATTTTTGCGGTGGCTTATCATGGTGTGAATAGCTGCCACCATCACGAGCCAAGGAATATATACGGCATTTTCTACTGGGTCCCAGTTCCAATAGCCGCCAAAGTTGAGGGTTTCGTAAGCCCAATAGCCGCCCATCAAAATCCCGATACCCAATATCGTTACGCCAAACAAAGCCCAAGGCAGCGCAGGGCGCAACCATTCTTGGTAGCGTTTTTGCCAAAGCCCCGCAATCGCATACGAAAACGGAATAAGCGTAGCCGCAAAGCCCAAAAATAGCGTTGGCGGGTGAATTACCATCCAATAGTTTTGAAGCAAAGGATTCAGACCTCTGCCGTCTTGCGGGATATATTCGGGGTTCATTTGGAAAATCGGAATGTTGGCCATCGCATCGCGCATAAGGATAAAAGGCGAACTACCGATTTTAACATCACCAATCAACACACCCAAAATCATGGAAGCCAAGAAGCCTTGTACCAACGCAAAAACCGTCATAACTGGCGTTTCCCACGTTTTGTTGGTGTGAATAATGATAATGCCCAAGAGTGCGTGCCAGAAAATCCAGAGCAAGAAACTGCCCTCTTGGCCTTCCCAGAAACAGGAAATCATGTAATGCACGGGCAAGTTGCGGGAGGAGTGTCCCCAAGCGTAATGATATTCGTAATAATGGTTGTAAATAATGGCAAACAAAGCCACAATTACCATGACCACCGAAGCGGAATGAACATAAAAAAAGAGGCGGGCAAACTGTTTCCAGTCTTTATGCGCCGACTCTACGGTTTCGTGTCGGGTAGCCTGCCAGTAAGCGAAAGCCGCCACCCATGCCGCAACAAATGAGATGATTACGCCCAGATGTCCGATATTTCCTATTGTATAGTGCATCAGATTTTATTGGATAAAAAAAATAAATACGCAGTGTTTTGTGAATATAATGTGTTTGAGGGTTGTTTTTGTTCCCGCAAAAGCGCGGCAAATTAGGCACGCAAAGCGTAGCAACCAACAAAAAAGGGGAAAGAACCTAACAATGCTTTTATTTTTTATTGGCCAAAATAGCTTCAACACATTCTATTGTAGCCTTTTCAAATGCTTGAAAAGCAGCTAAATTTTTTAGTGGACTAAAATCTTCTATATAGTCTGCAACTAAATGAACAGCCTCATGTACATTGAGTTTACCTTTAGGACCTTTTACTGTTTTCAGTAATTCGTGTAGAACTTCTTTGGGATTCGGAATAGACTCTAAGCGTTGGACTGACGGCAAGTTTAATTTATCCTTGTAATTGCGATTACCTGCGGCACATTTAATGGCCTCCTCGTCTATCAAAAGCCAAGCCTCCATCATTTTGATAGGCACTACGCAGACCAAACAATTTTGATATTCTGGCGGCGTTTGATGCTGTATTTCTTGGGTTCTTTGCGCCAATACACCAGCATCTCTATCTTCGGCATCTCTATGATAAAAAACCACATCAAAGTTATACAACAACTTGGCTTTCTGTATCCTATTACTTACATCTCCATTGTTAGGCGGATTTCGTAAGAATGAAAAATCAGCATATTCACAGTCAAAAGACTGCTTAGGAAAGTGATTATCTAAAACCCATTTAATAACCGACAACAAGACTTTATCTGAACTTCCGTCGGAAAGCAATACACATTTTAACTCTCCCATTACTTAAACAGATTCATTTGGCTTTCAATATTTTCCCTTACTGTTTTTTTCTTCCCTTTAGGAATATCTGGCATTTTTGTTGGTTCTTCTTTTGGGATTTCATCTAAGTACACCAAAATATCACTCAAAGATGTTATAAACTGCGTCAAATTCGCTTTGGCGCGCCACGTATCAGGCAACACTTCAAAAGCCGTGTATTTCACTTTTTTATTAAATTCTTCTTTATAAATCTCCTTAGTTGTGGCCAAATACAAGCTATCAGCAGGCACAAGGCTAACCACTTTAGGAGAATGTGAATTAATAATTACTTGTCGCAAAGGATTTTCATCGCCGATTGGTTCATCTGTGTTGGTGGCCATTTCCTTCAGCAACTCAAGCATTTCTTTTATTTTCTTGGGATTAATGCCATTTTCGGGTTCTTCCAAACATATCAAACCGCTGCTTTGGTTGTCTTCTCGTAGCACTGCCAAACCTAAAAAACGTAATGTACCGTCCGAAAGCGATTGAGCAGGTAAAGTAAGCCCATCTTTATACTTTACTTCCAATGTAAGCAAGTCTCTACGGTCATCTTTATCTATTGTTATCTCCTTTATATCAGGCACTAATTCTTTTAATTTATTGGTAAGTCCCTGATATACATCCACCTCCGTTTTCTCATTGTGTAGGCGATACAAAGTAGCTGGCATATTATGCCCTGCTGCGGTTATCTCTGCATTTTTTACCTCAAATATGGTGTTAGGCTCTCGGAGAGCTGTTGGTTCAAACTGCAACATCATCCAGTTACGCATTTCTTGTCTGGCCAAAAATGCGGTAGGAGATTCTGCCGTTACCGTAGAAAGCAATGTACGTGGCATTTTTTCTGGAATAAATTGCGTGCTACGCCCTTTTCCACCGTCTTGATGAAGTTGTATTTTATTATCTTGAGTGGAAATAAATGGTACACTCCGCTTTCCCTCTAATACAGAGTCTATCCACTGTTTAGAGGCTTCAAACAATCTTAAACTTCGTTTGGCGTTGGTTTGCGTAATAGATTTAAGTTCCTCTCGTACTATACCAATTGGCTCTGTCTCTGTTGTATCCGCATTAAGTTTTATTTCTAAAATATAGGTTAAAGCCGTAATCGTAGCATTTGCCTCTTGCCCCAAATCGTCGTACGATTGTTTGGGGATTATCATATCTACTTCAAAACGTATGGTTTTGTAATAGTCTTTTCCACTTTTAAAAAATATATCCCTAATATTTGAATGCTTTTGGTCTTCGCTGCGCACCGACTTAGCAGCGTGCAACAGCGTATTGTCCGCCAAATGCGACAAAAACATAATTGCATCAAAAAGATTAGATTTCCCTGCCGCATTCGCTCCAACGATACAAGTAAAAGGCGAGAAATACAGTTCCGTATTTAACAAACTCTTAAAACCGTCTATTTTTATTCGTGTTATCATTCACAATTTTGTTTTAGTCAGGTCAAAAATAACAGCCTGCCCCGACAATCCCAAACCCTTCTCCCAAACATTTTGGCTATCAAAACCCGCCCTTCTCCCCTATTTTATTTGCCTTTTCTGAACTTTTACACCCCTAAAATTTTAATTTTCGTTTTTTTTGTTATTGCTTTGCAGCGTTTTTGCTTCTTTTGAACAGTTATTTTTCGATATGCCCAAAAATTTAGTCATAGTAGAATCCCCTGCCAAAGCCAAAACCATCGAAGGATATTTGGGGCCTGATTTTATTGTAAAATCAAGTTTCGGCCACGTGCGCGACTTGCCCAAAGGTGATAAGGCCATCAACATCGCGGCAGGTTTTATTCCTACTTACGAAATCTCCGACGACAAACGTGAAGTAGTCTCGCAGCTCAAAAAAGCCGCACAAGAAGCCGATTTGGTTTGGCTCGCTTCCGATGATGACCGCGAAGGAGAAGCCATCTCTTGGCACTTAAAAGAAGCACTCAAGCTCGACGAAAGCCGCACACGCCGCATCGTTTTTCACGAAATCACTAAAAACGCCATTCTCAAAGCCATACAATCGCCGCGAACCATCGACATAGACCTTGTCAATGCTCAGCAAGCGCGTCGCGTGTTGGATAGGCTCGTAGGTTTTGAACTTTCGCCCATTCTCTGGAAAAAAATAAAATCTGGTCTTTCGGCAGGCCGCGTACAATCCGTAGCCGTGCGATTGGTGGCCGAGCGAGAACGCGAAGTAGAACGTTTTAACACGACCTCTGCTTTCAAAGTTACCGCTACGTTTGTGGTAGAAAAAGGCCGTACTTTCACCGCCTCGCTCCCCGAACGATTCGCCACCGAAGCCGAAGCCAACGCGTTTTTGGAAAAATGCAAAGGCGCGATTTATTCGGTTCTAAATCTGGAAACAAAGCCCACCAAAAAGACACCCGCGCCACCTTTTACCACTTCCACACTGCAACAAGAGGCCAGCCGCAAACTGGGATTTTCGGTTGCTCAAACCATGACTTTAGCCCAAAAGTTGTACGAAGCTGGTAAAATTTCGTATATGCGTACCGATTCCGTGAACCTTTCGGAAACGGCTTTGGAAGGAGCTAAAAACGCCATTAAAGCCGCTTACGGCGACCAATACGTTCATACGCGCCGCTACAAAACCAAGTCGGAAAGCGCACAAGAAGCGCACGAAGCCATCAGACCAACCGATTTTACGGTACAAAAAACAGGCGGCGACCGCAGCGAAGAGCGTTTGTACGAACTGATTTGGAAACGCGCCATTGCCTCGCAAATGGCTGATGCTCAACTGGAAAAAACAACCGCCACGATTCAAATTTCGACCGTTGCCGACAAGCATTTGGTCGCCACTGGCGAAGTAGTGAAATTTGAAGGTTTCTTGGCCGCCTACATCGAGTCCACCGACAACGAGGACGACGACGAAAACGATTCGAAAATGTTGCCACCGTTGCACATCGGGCAAGTGCTTACTTTCTCGCAAATGAAAGCTACGCAACGTTTTTCGCACGCCGCGCCACGCTACACAGAAGCGAGTTTGGTAAAAAAATTGGAAGAAATGGGCATCGGTCGCCCTTCTACTTACGCGCCAACCATCTCGACGATTATCAAGCGCGAATACGTGGTAAAAGAATCCAGAGAAGGCAAACCGCGTAATTATCAAGAACTTATCTTACAAAACGATAACATTACGACCAAAACAAATACCGAAATTACGGGAGCAGAAAAAAATAAATTGTTCCCAACGGATATTGGTTTGGTGGTCAATGATTTTTTGGTGCAACATTTCCCCGCCGTCGTGGACTATTCGTTTACGGCCAACGTAGAAAAGGAATTTGACGAAATCGCACACGGCAAAATCGTTTGGAATCAGATGATTGACCGCTTCTACAAAGGATTTCACCAAACCGTCACCGACACGGAAAGCATCGACCGCGCTTCTGCGGGTACGTCGCGGGAGTTGGGCGTACATCCCGAATCTGGCAAAAAAGTGATTGTGCGTTTGGGTCGTTTTGGACCAATGGCGCAAATCGGCGACACGGAAGGCGAAGAAAAACCGCAATTTGCCAGCCTTCAGAAAAACCAACGCATGGAAACCATCACGTTGGAAGATGCACTGGAACTATTCAAATTGCCGCGCCAAGTGGGCTTGTTTGAAGACAAAACCATGACGGCAGCCGTAGGGCGTTTTGGGCCTTACATTCGCCACGACAGCAAGTTTTATTCCTTGCCCAAAGGCGATGACCCGCTCAGTGTTACGGAAGAACGCGCCATTGAGATAATTCAGGCCAAGCGCAAAGCAGATTCGGAAAAAATGATTAAAGAATTTCCAGAAAACCCTGATGTGAAGGTACTTAACGGACGTTTTGGGCCTTATATCGTAGCCGACGGCAAAAACGTAAAAATTCCGAAAGGCACTGACCCCGCGTCTTTGACTTTGGAACAATGCTTACAGTTGGCCGCCGACACGCCCGAAAAGAAAGGACGTTTTGCCAGCAAAACAACCGCGAAAGCCGCCGACACCAGCGAAGCAAAAACGACTACGAAAAAGGCCAGCAGCACACGCAAAAAGGCCGCTTCCGCAGACACAGGAGGCAAAAAACCTGCCGCCAAAACCAAAAAGGCCAGCAGTAGCACCGCCAGCAAAGCGGTAACAAGCAAGAAAAAATAGTTATTTTTGTTAATATGTAAAAAGGATTGACTCGCTCTTGTAGTCAATCCTTTTTTTATATATCAATCGGCCAACACTATTCCGATTTGTAGATAATGGCATTATCCTTCAACAATTGTGCGCCGTTGGCCGTCTTGCTCAATTTCCAGCCATTACCGCCAGACCACGTATCTTTGTCGGAGGCTTTGAGCAACAAGCTTTGGCGCAAACTTGGTACAAATACTTCCGCTGTATCTTTTTGACCGCTAAATATTACAGCCGAAAAAGTAGCATCTTTCGTGTCGGTTGGTAACAACTTCAAGTCCAAATCTTCCCAAACTCTTACGCATTTCTTTTTGGTAACACTCCACGTATAACCCGCCGAACCAATACAACCATGTTCGTCTCGGTCGCTGCCAGGCATTGGCATTTTCGTAGAAGTTTGCTTTTGATTGTTTTTGGGCGCACAGGCTACGGTTATAGCTGCCAGCATTAAGATATTCACGAATCTATTCATAAAAAATATATTTGATATTAGGGATAAAGATGCAGCCAAATATTTACATACACAATTCTAATACTATTTTATTTAATCTAAATACAAAAGTACACAGTCAGATTATTTGTATTTTACCATCAAGAATTATATTTTTAATGCTGTATTTAGCTTAAACAATAAAACAACTAAATGATTAACTAATTAACACACATGAAAAAATACTATTACGGCTTATTACTGTTATTTTGCTGGCAAGCCAACGCCCAAACCGTGAGTAAATTTGCAGGCCAAGACCAAAAACAAGGCGCAAGTGATGGCGCATTGCATTCAGCCACCTTCAAATTTCCTGCGGGTATTGCCGCAGATTATGCGGGCAATTTGTACATAGCCGACCGAAAAAACCACTTAATACGCAAAATTTCGGGCGAATCGGTCAGCACTTACGCTGGCAATGGCTCGGCAGGCTTGAAAAACGGCTCGGCTCTCTCGGCCTCCTTCAATGAGCCTTCTGATATTACAGTAGATACCAAAGGGAATTTGTATGTAGCCGATTTGGGCAACCATTGCATCCGCAAAATCAGTACAGACGGCACAGTCAGCACCTTTGCGGGTTCGGGCAAACAAGGCACACGCGACGATGTGGCCGACTCGGCAACTTTTTCCATGCCTTTTAGTTTGGCTTTAGAAAAAACAGGCAATTTGATTGTGAGTGATTTCGGCTCGCACCTGATACGGAAAGTTTCGCCAGACGGTTTGGTTACGACCATTGCAGGGCAAGCCAATGTCGCAGGTTTTCAGAACGGCGCAGGCGGCGGCGCATTATTTTCGCACCCTTGCGGCCTGATTGTCAGCACCAAAACAGGGCTTATTTACATCGCCGACCGCGACAATAACGCCATTCGCAGACTCTACAGCGACGGAGCTGTAAACACGCTTTGCGGTTCGCCGAACCTTGACACGCTTTTGGACGGCAAATTGAGCGCAGCAGGTTTCTTAAACCCCATTGATTTGGCTTTCGATCAAAACGAACATATTTATGTAGTTGAAAATGGCGACTCTTCGGGCAAAGGCACGTATAGTTACCATGTTCGCAAAATTAACATGACCAAAAAACGTGTGGGACTCTATGCAGGCAAACGCAACACACGCGGCGCGGAAGATGGTGTAGGTGAAGAGGCCGCTTTCTGGGGCATACAAGGTATTACGTACGTTAAGACGGATAAAAGCTTTTATGTAACCGATGCTAACAATCAGTTAATCAGACAAATAAAACAACCGCGTTGGGATTATGATGTAGAGGCTCTCATCGATTCTATTTTTATTCCATCGGCCTTTACGCCCAACGGCGACAACGTAAACGATACTTGGGGCGTAGAAAGTCGCTTCATGGATTCGCTCACAATGGGCGTTGCCATTGACATTTACAATGAATGGGGACAAAAAGTGTTTTATACCCGCAGCAAAAACGAACGATGGAACGGTAAAACAGGTGATGCAGAAAATCCAACAGGGACGTATCGCTACATCATTAATGCTTGGTACGAAGACAAAGCCGCCACAGTAAAAGGCATCGTTAATCTAATTCGCTAAAACACACTAAATCAAGATTTTATTATGAAAAAAAATATACTTTTTGTATTGAGTGTGCTGTTTTGTGCGTTCAATACACAAGCACAATTTTATCATTTTACGCAATACCCCTCCTTACAGCCTTTTTTCAACCCAGCCTCCGACAACAACTCCTATGAATCGCGTTTTAAGTCGTTTTACCGCACACAATGGAACAAACTTGGCGACCCGTACAAAAGCTATGGCGTTTCGTATTACAGAGGTTTTCAGCATTATCAATTTGGTTTTATGGGCGTAAACAATCAAGTGAGCAAAGGCATAAACGAAATACAAATTGGTCTTAGTCAGGGATTTAACATGCACATTGACCACAACAATTTGGTAACTGTTTCGGGAAAATTGAGCGTTTTGCAACGCAAACTCTCCGACGGAAGTCTTTCGTATGCCAACCAATTCGACAAGCTCACCAACACCTACGACCCCTCTTTGCCTTCTGGCGAAACAGGTATTACCAATGATAAAATAACCAAACCAACCTTGGCTTTAGGGGCGTATTGGCGGCACGACGGCGAAGAATCTACCATGTACAGTAGTTTGTCTTTTGCCAACCTGAACCGCCCTTATCAAAATTTCACTGCCGAACAAAGCCGTATGTATGTGCGCATGGCGGCACAAATGGGCGTAAACTTTAGGTTTGGAGAAAGTATGTACATCGACCCTAACATTTTGTATGTAAGGCAAAAAGATTCGTATATCCTGAACGTTTTCTTTAACACGCACCACCGCCTAAGCGAAAACATGGTGGGTTCGGTGGGGATTGGCTACCGCAAAGACGATGCGTTTTTGTTTGCAACAGGGCTTGCCTACAAAGATTTTGTATTGGGCGCGTCTTATGACATCAATCTTTCTTCTCTGACCACTTACACCAACGGACGCGGCGCATTTGAACTTACTTTGTGCTACCGCATCAAGCACCGCGACCCGCACATTATGGCCAAAGACACTAGCATTGAGCTAATGGAGCACCAGCACAAACACATCAAACATCCAGTACATCACCCATCGCACCACTACCAACGCAAACCGGTTCCGACAACGGATTCTATCCCGAACAAGCCAGTAGCCAAACAAGAGCCAATAACACCTGTGGCGGCGGTTAGTCAGCTCGTGGACAGCGACAAAGACGGCATTGCCGACAGCTTAGACCAATGCCCAACGGTAGCAGGCAAACTCATCCATTTGGGTTGTCCAGACAATGTGTCGGATAGAGACAAAGATGGCGTACCAGACGATGAAGACTATTGTCCAGATGAATTTGGAGCAGTCGCAGGCCGAGGCTGCCCGTTATCTAAAGGCAAAATTTGGGAACTTTTCCAGAAACAAGGACACTTGGAAGATATTTTTTTTGATGTCAATGAAGTGACACTTTCGCCTAAATATCACCAACAACTGGATACCATTGCCGCGCATCTCAGCCGCTATCCGTTCCTTACGCTCGTGATTTGCGGACACAGCGACAAAGTCGGCAATCGCAATTACAACATGATGTTGAGCAAGAAACGCGCCGATGCCATCGAAGCCTACTTGGAACGCAAAGGCGTAAAGAAAAATCAATTGCAGTTTTTCTATTACGGCGAGTCGCGGCCTAAGCACCTGACAGGCAAAGAAGATGCAGGCAACCGCCGCGTAGAGTTGTTCTATACGGAGTAGTAGCTACTAAAACTCTGCGTCTTAGCTAATAATTAGGCTAAGGCGCAGAATTAAACTTCCTCAAAGTAGAATAACACAGCAAAAGCCTAAGATATTTTTTTGATAATGCTATAAACTAATCTTATTGCTTTCCTGTTAGTTAGCATAGACTTTTTGGAAAAAATGAACAGCAATTTGAATTTATGGCCAAAAAGAGTGTAAATTCGTGCATTGATTTATCTTAAAGTTTTGAAACTTACAGACCGAACAACAATTTCAACGTGGAGAAAATAAAATTAGCCATCTTAGGGCTGTCGTCGAGCCAATCGCATTCGGGTTCTTTTGCCTTGTTATTGGGCGAAGAAAACGGCAACCGCCGTTTACCCATCGTGATTGGAATGTTTGAAGCGCAAGCCATTGCCATCGAAATGGAACAAATCGCGCCCAATCGCCCAATGACTCATGATTTATTTAGGGCTTTTGCCGACGAGTTTCATTACCGAGTATCCGAAATTTTGATTTCAGACCTGAGCGAAGGCATTTTTTATGCTAAAATTATTTGCTCCGACGGCATCCGCACCGCTCAAATAGACGCTCGTCCGTCAGACGCTATTGCCATTGGTTTGCGTTTTAAAGCTCCTATTTATACGTTCGAAAATATTTTGTCGGAAGCGGGCATCGTCATCAACGAAGCCGACGAACCTCGCCCTTCTTCGGGGCCGAGCAGTTCCACGCCAAGCCCTGCCGCACCCGTAGAAACCCCAAAAGCAGAGCCGCCAGCCGCCCCAAAATCTTGGCAAGAACGCCTGAAAGACACTTCGTCCGAACAGCTACAAGCCATGCTCGAAACGGCACTTTCCAACGAAGACTACGAAAAAGCCGCCATCATCCGCGACGAGTTGAATCGCAGAAACTAACGGCACAAAACATATACCCATAGCGACTTATGAAGTTTTTTATTCAAACTTTTAAGTCGCTTTTTTATTTATATCACTCACATACAATCACTTATCTTTTTATGCAAAAAGCAGCTTGGATTTATACGCTTCTGGCCTTCGGGATTACGTGGGGCATCGTGTTGGCACTGTACGGCCTTTATCTTCGGTCGGTCATTACGCTGGCCGAACTAAATTTGTACTACACGGCAGGTGCGGCAGGTCCTGCGGTGGCGGCCATCGTTTGTGTACGTGTGTTTTATGGGGCAACAGGTTGGCAAAAATTCACCAGTCAATTTTCATTCCGACACATTGACCCGAAATGCTGGCTTATCATCTTCTCCCCGCTGCTGTTATTTGGCTTGGGAATGCTTTTTTATCCGCTGCTCAAAGGGCATTGGTATTCTTTCGGGGCATTTTTGGAAACACAAAAACTTTATACAGCGTCGGCCGTGGCCGCGTGGCTGTTGCCATATATCGTGTACGCAATTTTGGAAGAAATCGGCTGGCGCGGTTTTTTGTTGTCGCACTTACAAACTCGCTGCAATGCCTTTCAGTCTGCCCGATGGCTTACGCTGATTTGGGGACTTTGGCACGCGCCTTTTTTTCTGTTTCGCTTCCAATTTTCGCCCTTTATCGCCTTCGGCTTTTTCTTTAGTTTGTTTGTCGGAACGGTCATTTTGAGCCATTTGTACAACCAAACGCGCGGATCGGTGCTGGCCACGATGTTATTTCACTTGGCTAACAATTTGGCTTCTTGTTTTGATAAAGAAATTGTGGTGGCGTTCACGAGTACGGGCTTTGTGCTGCTGGCCATCTGGATTTTCAGAAAATACAAAGGCCAAGACCTAAGCGAGCAGCCTCGCGTACAAAACGACATTTTTGTATAATTCATATACAACATAAATATTATCACAATCTTGTATTTCAGCAATACCCACCAACAAACATTGCATACCAAATATTTATCAAAACATTTCTGGTTTTATTCAAGAAAAAACATATATTGCATCTGATTACAGCATTTAACTTTTCTAAGAAAGCAGAAATGTAAATTCGGTATGTATGAATGCCTTAGGCCTTACGTTGACCTAACAGGAATTTAATAGTAGCTAAAGCAAGAAATTATACTTCAACTATATCAAACACTATTCAAATCAGGCACGCACAGCTTCCGCAAGGGGTTGTGCGTATTTTTTTACGATTATTATGTATATTTTATGATTAAAAAATTTGGAATTGATTATTAAATTTACATAATTTGCGGCCTGTTTAAAAAGGAGGCCATTATTAACAACAAACCTAAAGCTCCATATTCACCTCAGAGAGGCAAAGTGGAGGAGCCATACAAAATCAACGACAAAATACGCGCACCTCGCGTAAGGCTTGCTGGCGATAACGTAGAGCAAGGTATCTTTACCGTTCAGGAGGCTTTGGCCATGGCTCAAGCTCAACAACTGGACTTGGTGGAAATTGCCCCTAACGCAGAACCGCCTGTTTGCAAAATTGTTGATTATTCTAAGTTCAAATACGAACAAAAGAAAAAGCAAAAAGAGCTAAAAGCAAAGGCTCATAAAGTGATAGTGAAAGAAATCCGTTTTGGACCCAACACTGACGACCACGATTATGAGTTTAAGCTCAAGCACGCCGTTAACTTCTTGAAGGAAGGCTCAAAAATTAAGGCTTATGTGCAATTTGTAGGCCGTGCAATTGTGTTCAAAGAGCGTGGCGAAGTGTTGTTGCTCAAATTTGCGCAAGCCCTCGAAGAGCATGCGAAAGTTGACCAATTGCCAAAATTGGAAGGAAAGCGTATGATTTTGTTGCTTTCGCCGAAACCGAAGAAATAAGCTCACGTTTCGCACGTGTTATGTTTATATTTATTGTTTATTAAAATTTTTAAAAACAAGTAAAATGCCTAAAATCAAGACCAAGTCTGGGGCTAAAAAACGTTTTTCACTCACTGGCACTGGCAAAGTGAAAAGAAAACATGCTTTCAAAAGCCACATTTTGACTAAAAAATCAACAAAAAGAAAACGCGGCCTAACGCACACAGGTTTAGTATCTGCTGCTGATGAGGCAAGAGTAAAATTGATGTTGGGCATCTAATTCGTTGCCAAACGGACATTTACTAAAATGCGTTGTGGGGCTTAGAACCGCGTCCCACGCAGGTAGCCGTGAGGCCTCCGACGTTTCAAGAAAAAAATGGTTTAATTGTTTCACCCGATAATTGGTTTTAAGTGCCTGAAAAAGAGCCACCAACTGTCAAAAAAATCAAAAAAATGCCAAGGTCAGTCAATGCCGTTGCTTCAAGAGCAAGAAGAAAGAAAATATTGAAAGCCGCTCGCGGTTATTTCGGAAGAAGAAAAAATGTTTGGACGGTTGCTAAAAACGCCGTAGAAAAAGGTTGGGGTTACGCATACCGCGACAGAAAACAAAAGAAAAGAAATTTCAGAAGCCTTTGGATTCAGCGTATCAACGCAGGTGCTCGTCAGTATGGTTTGTCATACTCACAGTTCATGGGCTTAGTAGGCAAATCAGAAATCGCGCTTAACCGCAAAGTTTTAGCTGATTTGGCCATGAACCACCCAGAAGCGTTCAAAGCAGTAGTAGAAAGAGTAAAGTAATTTCGGCTACAACAAACTGAATCACAAACTTTTAATTTCATTTCAAAAAAATGACACCTGAAAAAAAACAAGAGCTTTTCGCTCAATTCGGATATAACAAGTCGGCAGTCGACACAGGTTCTCCAGAATCTCAAATTGCGTTGTTCACTACACGCATCAACCACCTTACAGAACACCTAAAAGTGCACAAGAAAGATTTCGCGAGCCGTTTGGGTCTTCTTAAATTGGTAGGTAAACGTCGTCGTTTGCTTGACTACTTGTACGATAACGACATCGCAAGATACCGCGACGTTATTGCCAAGTTGGGTATTAGAAAATAATCTACACCGCGTAGAGATACAGAGGGGTTTTCTTCCGAGAAAATCCCTCTTATTTTTTGTAAAAGCCTAACAATTAGCGCACATTATTCTACTCAAAAAAAATACTCTATCGCTTTTGCTGGTTTTCGTAAAAAAATGCCTAAACTGCGCACGAAAAAAGAACGAGTGATAATTTAATAAAAAGCAGATGTATCCAAATGTAATTACAAAGACCATCACTTTGCAAGATGGTCGCACGATTACGATTGAAACGGGCAAATTGGCTAAACAAGCCGACGGTTCAGTAGTAGTTCGCATGGGCAATACCATGTTGTTGGCCACGGTGGTCGCCAACAAAGACGCGAAACCTGGTGTAGATTTTATGCCTCTTTCGGTTGATTATCAAGAAAAATTTGCGGCGGCTGGCCGTATCCCTGGTGGTTTCTTGAAACGCGAAGGCCGCTTATCTGATTCCGAAATTTTGGTTTCGCGCTTAGTGGACAGAGTGTTACGTCCTCTTTTTCCAGACGATTTCCACGCCGACACACAAGTAAACATCTACATGATTTCGGCTGACACTGAAGTAATGCAAGATTCGCTTGCAGGCTTGGCCGCAGCAGCTGCATTAGCCGTTTCGGATATTCCGTTCAATGGCCCAATTTCGGAAGTAAGAGTAGCCAAAATTGATGGCAAATTGGTTATTAACCCAAGTCCTGCCGATATGCCACGTGCCACTATTGATATGATTGTGGGTGGTACAGCCAAAGATATTTTGATGGTAGAAGGCGAAATGAGCGAAGTGAGCGAAGAAGAAATGCTCGAAGCTATTGCGCTTGCACACGAAAACATCAAAGACCATTGCCGCGTACTGAAAGAATTGGAAGCGGAAGTGGGCAAAACAGAAAAACGCATTTACCTACACGAAGTAAATGACGAAGGTCTAAAAGCAACATTGCGCCACGCACTTTACGACAAAGTGTATGCCGTAGCCGCACAAGGCAACGCCAACAAACAAGTGCGTAAAGAAAATTTTGGTGCTGTGCTTAGCGAATATTTGTTGTCGTTGCACGAAACGCCTTCAGATGAGCAACTTACATTGATTAAAAGATATTACCACGACATCGAAAAAGAAGCCGTGCGTAATATGGTAATGGATACAAAAACGCGTTTGGATGCTCGTCGCACAGACGAAATTCGTCCTATCTGGTCGGAAGTAGATTACTTGCCAGGCGCACACGGTTCGTCCGTCTTCACACGTGGCGAAACCCAATCACTTACCAGCGTAACATTAGGTACTAAAATTGACGAGCAAATGCTTGACAGTGCTATGCGCCTGAGTTACAGCAAATTCATGTTGCACTACAACTTCCCAGGTTTCTCGACGGGTGAAGTAAAACCAAACCGCGCACCAGGTCGTAGAGAAGTGGGTCACGGCAATTTGGCTTTCCGTGCCTTGAAAAAAGTATTACCTCCAGAGGCTGACAATCCTTATACAATCCGTATCGTTTCCGATATTTTGGAATCAAATGGTTCTTCTTCGATGGCGACGGTTTGCGCGGGTACATTGGCACTCATGGACGCAGGTATTCAAATCAGCTCACCAGTATCAGGTATTGCAATGGGCTTGATTACGGACACAACTACTGGCCGCTACGCGATTCTTTCGGATATTTTGGGCGACGAAGACCACTTGGGCGACATGGACTTTAAAGTTACAGGCACAAGCAAAGGTATTACCGCTTGTCAAATGGATTTGAAAGTAGATGGTTTGCCTTATGAGGTAATGAAAGAAGCCTTAGAGCAAGCACGCAAAGGCCGTTTGCACATTTTGGGCGAAATGCAAAAAACGATTGCAGCACCTCGTCCAGACCTCAAGCCACACGCGCCTCGCTCGGTGGTGGTTCGTATCGAGAAAGACCAAATAGGCGCGGTAATCGGGCCAGGTGGCAAAGTGGTACAAGAAATCCAACGTACAACAGGTGCTATTTTGGTAATCGAAGAAGTAGCTGAAGGCGGTTTGGTAAACATTTTTGCCGTAAACCAAGAAATCATGGACAAAGCCGTGAAATGGGTGAAAGGCATTGTGGCAGTACCAGAAGTTGGCGAAGTGTATGAAGGCAAAGTAAAAGGTATCCAAACTTTTGGTGCATTCATCGAATTTATGCCAGGCAAAGAAGGTTTGTTGCACATTTCTGAAATCAAATGGGAAAGACTTGAGTCGATGGACGGCGTGCTTAACGTTGGCGACATCGTGAAAGTAAAACTCATCGAAGTTGATAAGAAAACAGGCAAATATCGTCTTTCGGCTAAAGCACTAACCCCAAGACCTGCCAAATCATAATTATTTAGATTCGACTAAATAAAAATATAACAAACGGAGCCTGCGACTTACAGAAGTTGCAGGCTCCGTTTTTATTTCCAAAACCATAATACCATTTGGTCTTTTATCGCTTGAAGCATTAAGATTTATGGCCGCAAATGTCATCAAGGTTTGGCGCAAAAGGACAGGAGAAAAGAAGCGTTCGGGGAATAATAACCCTGAAGTCTTAAATAATGGATTGCAGGCATTTTTACTTTCAGATTATACAAAAACTACTGCAATCCACAAACTATTCAAATAATATACTTATCATTTAAATAGTATTAATTTATTTATTTTCTATTAATGTTTTAATCTTAATATATGCCGATTCCGTTTCGGATTTTTCTTTGAAATTAATTATTATTTTCGGTGCATTTCCTTTTGAAATAATTAAATATGGAGGATTTTCTGACTGAATAATCAATCTACTTGTACCGAATGTTTTAATATCAAAAAACCCATTCTTAACAGTTCCTAAACTAAAACCACTTGTCTGCGTTTGTATTTCAGGAAGGGTATCTACGAGTTCAATATTATCTATTTCAGAAATTTTAATATGTACTCCATACATTCCCGAAAATTGAACAAACTGTTTGCTAATAATCACCTTTGGAGACCTAATTCCATAAATTGTTAGTGCAACTCCACATAAAAATACGAATCCAAGCACAAGGTATATTATTACATTTATTTGTTTACTTTTTAAAATATTCTCATTGTGAAACTTCTGAGCATTGATTACTAAAATTGTTACGCCAACTATGCCCACAATAAATGGCATTAAATTAGCAATCAATAAAAAACCACACCATTTAAATAAATAATATCCGATTATATTTAACAGACCTATAGAGATAAGTCCATTTCGCATAAAAGCTGACAAACCTATAATGTCGACATTTTTCTTTTCTTCTTCGGACATCGTGTTATATCCAGCGATTAAATTAGGATTAGATTTAACTAAAAACCCAAGCGTCGCCATAATCAATAAAAATATAAAATTAAAAGCATCTATTATGTTTTATTTTTTACAAATAATATACATAAAAAACAAGAAGAATTGCAATAGTTACGAAGTTTTTTTACTTTCACAATGTCTTAAATATAAATTATATTCTGACATATTCTATGCAAATAATTATATTCAAACCCGAAAAGTCAAATTTACTATCTTTAATTTTTCCATTTTTGAAACAGACTATCTTGGTAAACAGTTAGGTTTCTTCTTTTTTGTTCTATTTCCAAAACTGCCACCATGGTTTTGGTTGCTGAATGTTTTTTTCTTGGGAAACGACCATAGACTTTGGTTCATCAAAAAAAGTGCGCGTAAACGGCAAAAAATGGCCATCGGCGGGCAATCGGACACCAACAGCCTTTAATATAGCGCGTAATTTGCCAAGTTCTGCGCCATACGAATATTTTTCGGAATCTTCTCCTCCCCTTTTATCCAAAATAATTTGGCCAGCTTGGCACACAAAACCGTCGTAAAAGCACGTGCCTCCATGCGAATCTGTCCACACATAAGCCAATAACTCGGCTGGGTACAGCGCAGAAAAAGGCACGAGTTGCTCATAAATTGAGTCGTTATGTGCCATAATTTTATCATAATTATCAAGATTAACCAGTTCGGCTTCTGCAATTATCAACCCTTTATAATACTCATTTTCAAAGGCTTTGATACGCGCCAACGGCCACTGCTGGCGTGCAGCCTGCTGAAACTCCTCTGATGTGTTGGTAGTAACAATCCCTTTTAGCGAAAAACCCATATTTATTTTTTTACAATAAATATAGACAAAAAAAGACGACACCCCACATTGATGCCAGATGTCGTCCATTGTTAATCGTTTATTGATTGATAGAATGGTTCTTATTTATCTCTTAACTATTAAAACAAACTCATTGCCTATGCTTGTTTCATACAAATGTCTGCCATTATTATTTTGCCTACAATAGTTATTTATAACCATACAACCCCAACAACAGTCAATATGCTGCAAATATATAAGCACTATTTAATTGCTCAGATGGAGAGGTATTAGATCTCGTCATGATCCAAAATTGATGAGCTTGGCTTGGGTTGTTATCAGTTCTTTACAATTATTCAAGATCAAAAGTCTTGATAGTCTATACAGGCTGAAGTTCATATTTTTACTACAAGTATGTATTTTATTTGCTTCTTTCTTAATAAAAGAAAAATGAATAAAATTTCACTTATTTAGTTTCCATTAAATAAATTATTCATTCAATAAAATGAGTATTTAATCTAAAAAATAAAACATTAAATACTCATTTTAAATTATCAATTTCCAAATAATTTTAAACTAAAAAATATTTAAAAAACAACTAGTAAACAACTACTATACAAAAAAATAATTGTATTTTTTTGAAAAAAAATATTTTAAATATAAAAACAAAAACACTAAATTTGTCTAAATAATTTTATTTTTAACTTTAAAAACCATTTTTTATTTATGGATTATTACATCGGAACAATTATGATGTTTGCTGGCAATTATGCACCTGCAGGATGGGCATTTTGCGACGGAAAAGAATTAAGTATCTCTCAAAATCAGGCATTATATGCAGTGATTGGAACTATTTACGGTGGTAATGGAAAGACAACATTTGCTCTTCCTGATTTACGAGATAGAGTTCCTGTAGGAGCAGGATCAAGTCCAAGTCCAACAACAGGAGGACAAACTGATTTGGGAGAAAAAAAAGGTTCTAATACCGTTACCTTAGGGCCAACTAACATGCCACCTCATACACACCAGCTACTTGTTGCTACACAGACTGCTAATAGTGCAGTCGCTGCTTCTGATAGTCATTTAACTAATACAGTAACAAACCCTACAGTTACGGTAACAGATCCTGAAGGTAATGTAAAAGTCGAGGTACAAACCCCTTCAATGTCATTTTATAATGGAGTTACAACAACTACTCCAATACAAGGTATTGAGCCATCTTCTTATGGTTCGACATCACCCATATCTATTGTTCAACCAAGTTTAGGGGTAACTTATATTATTTGTATGCAAGGGGAGTTCCCTCCAAAATCTTAGCAGTAAAAATTCTTTAAAAGAAAAGGGTACTTATTTAAATAAGTACCCTTTTCTTTTAAAGAATTACAAATTATTAATATTGTATGTTATATCATGACATAATGAATTACTATTTTTTTTAAAAAAACAATCTTTATTTCTATTAAATTCAACATAAATAAAGATTGTTTTTAATATTATTTACCAGTCAAAATCATTTGTCGAGTAGCGACCCCTTCCGCAGACATTACTTTCAAAATGTATGCGCCTTGTGGATACGCACTCAAATCTAATTGTAACACGGCTTCTTGACTTACTACTTGCTCGCCTGACAGCACTTGTTTGCCTACACTATTGTAAACAACATAGTTCACAGCACCACTCAAGCCTGCTACATTAACTAGACCCGTCGTTGGATTTGGATAAACACTTAATTGTGCTAGCTCCTGACCCAAACGCGCAGCACCTGTCGTAAACGTACTGATAGAAGACCATTCGTTCCAATCTTCCGCCACTGGCAAACAAGCATTACGAACACGCCATTCATAAGTAGTATTTGGGGTAAGACCCGTTACGCGGGCAGCCAAAGTTGGCGCTCCATAACCTGTAGATTGATAGCCGTACCAAGTACTTGTACCCTGTACTCGGTAATGGATTTGGTACATGTAGGTATTGGTGGTGTAAGATGGCCAGTCAAATCGAACTGCTGTCGCACTTGGTGTTGCGGTAACAGTAAGTGGCGC
>NZ_FOLE01000017.1 GCF_900112255.1 Flexibacter flexilis DSM 6793 | reverse complement strand
TAAATGTAGGTATTGGTGGTGTAAGATGACCAGTCAAATCGAGCTCCGGTTCCTCCTGGTGTCACGATAACTGGAGAGATAGGGGAACAGGTCGGTGTACTCGAGGTCGTTAGATTCATTGTTTCCCATGCCGACCAGTCCTGTCCTGAGGTGCTACGCGCTCTAAACCTAATGTTATAGTTACTGCTTGGCAACATTTCAACATAACGATACGCTACATGCTGACTTGTTGCCAATGACACCGAAGTGGGAGGCCATGAGGCGCCTTCCAGACGGCATTGTATTTGTACATAATCATAGTCGGATGGGGATAAAGTCCATAATACCTTCGTTGCTCTAGCACCAACGATCAAATCTGGCACTATGCCTGGAGGCGTAATCACTGTATTCACCACCAAACTATAAGCATTGCTACCCGAACAAGTACCATCGGCTGCTGTTACCGTAAAATTAAAGGTACCGTTTACTGTTGGAGTACCACTCAATGCTCCTGCACTCGAAAGGCTCAAACCTGCTGGCAATGAACCACTAGTAACAGAGAAAGTCGCCGAGCTAAGTCCCGTTTGAGACAATGTAGCAGAATAAGCCGCACCTTGCGTGCCTGCACTCAAGGTGCTTGGTGAAAGTGTAACCGTTGGGCAAATAATTGAAATGGTCATCGTCGCATTCAGTGTCTTTGAACAACCACTCACTGTATCGGTGGCCAAAAACGTATAGGTATTAACCGTCGTCAAAGCACCTGTACTAAATATCAAAGTATCTGCACTCGTCGTTTTTTGGCTTGATACGGGAGAACCGTTTGAAAGCAACGTATATTTTATATTTGGTTGTGGACGGTACAATTTTATCTTCGCTACTCCACCTTGTGCTACACTCGACGGGTACGACACCGACATTATTTGTGGCAGTTCCAATACCGCATAAGGATTTGTAAATCCACATACAGTCCAATCGTCTGGCGTATCGTTCCATTTTCCTGTACTCGTTGCCAACTGAACAAAATCTTCGCCAGTTCCTCCTGGAGAACATGCTGACGGTGAGTTATTCGGCTCGCCTGAGTTCCAGTTCGTATAACTACCTAATGATGTGCCATCTACCCATTTCCATGAACCTTCGCTAACTTCATCATTTAAGCCTATCAATAAATAATTGCCGCTACTCATTAAGCTACTCACATAGCTATTCTCTGCCGCATCATTAATTATCACCAAATTACCACTCGCATTTTGACAAGCCGTACGTGCATTTTTCCAAGAGATAGTGCTATTAGACAAATAATACCATTTGTTATTATAGCTACCTTTGTAGGTAAAACCTGATTTTGTCGGAGCAGTTCCTCCTATGCTTTGACCAAAGTCCGTAATAACTGGACATATTTTAAAACTATATACCTTGCTGCCCGAACAAGTACCATCCGTAGCGGTAACCGTAAAGTTAAAAGTACCATTTACCGTTGGCGTACCACTCAATGTACCTGCACTCGAAAGGCTCAAACCTGCTGGCAATGAACCACTAGTAACAGAGAAAGTTGCAGAAGCAAGACCCGTTTGAGACAATGTAGCCGAGTATGTCGCACCTTGTGTAACATTGCTCAATGTGCTTGGTGAAAGTGTAACCGTTGGGCAGGAAGGCAAAATCACTAAGTTATAAGTACTCCCACCCGAAATCGCTGTTACGTTCGTTAGACCCGCAGGAATAGTAGTTTGGCCATATTCATTCTGCCCCCAAGCCGTTACCGTGCCGTCATTTTTAATTACTGCAGTGTGACTATACCCCGCCGTAATCGCTGTTACGTTCGTTAGACCCGCAGGAATAGTAGTTTGGCCATCTTCATTCTCCCCCCAAGCCGTTACCGTGCCGTTTGCTTTCAGAGCTACATTATGTTCAAATCCTGCCGCAATCGCTACTACGCCCGTAAGACCAATAGGAATATTGTTTTGCCCAGCACTATTCCAGCCCCAAGACACCACCGTGCCGTCCGATTTCAGGGCTACCGTATGTCTTCCATTTGTCGAAACAGCTATTACACCTGTAAGCCCCACAGGAACGTTGGTTTGTCCCTGACCATTATATCCCCAAGCTACCACCGTGCCATCATTTTTGACGGCCACAGAGTGAAATGCTCCTACTGTAATGGCAACTACACCCGTCAAGCCCGCAGGAATATTAGTTTGGCCTTCAATATTTCTACCCCAAGACACCAACGTTCCGTCGGATTTTAGGGCTAAGGTGTGGAATTGCCCTGCCGCCACTGCCACTACGCCTGTAAGGCCAACGGGTGCAGTGGATTGGCCATAACTATTATCACCCCAACCCACAACCGTGCCATTATTCTTTAGGGCTAAGTTATTACCAGCACCCGCTGAAATCGCTGTAACTCCTGTCAATGCAGTCTCAGGTGCATTATCAGTACCAATACCCCAAGCTGTTACGCGACCACCTATGCCATTTTGAGTTACAAAAACATATTTTGTTTGGCTTCCCGTCTTGACTATGACAACCGTAGTACGATTAGCTTCTTGCGTATTGGCAGCGACAGTAAGTAAAAATGAGCCATTGCCACTACCACTGCTCGGACTTATCGTAAGCCAACTTGCATTGCTGCTTGCCGTCCAAGCTGCATTACTACTCACCGTAATATTTTGGGTACTGCCTGCCGCAGTTGGGTACCAACTGGCCTGTGAAAGGGATAATGTTGGAGCGGAAGCAGTACCTATGATTACTAAATTGTGCAAATTCCCTGCGCTAATAGCTGTTACGCCCGCCTGTCCTGCAGGAATGTTGGTTTGCCCATAACTATTACTTCCCCAAGCTGCTACCGTTCCATCACTTTTTAAAACTACCGTATGATAATTCCCGGCAGAAACAGCGGTTACATTGGCTAGGCCAGCAGGAATACTTATCTGACCACTGCCATTATATCCCCAACCCACCACTGTTCCATCTGTTTTTAGGGCTACGCTATGCAAATCTCCTGCGGCAATGGCTTTTACCCCCGTTAAGCCTGCGGGAATACTTATTTGTCCATCGCTATTATTTCCCCAACCCACTACAGTGCCATCATTTTTTAAGGCTAAAACATGGCCAAGCCCTGCGGCAATGGCTTTTACCCCCGTTAAGCCTGCGGGAATACTTATTTGTCCAGAACCATTATCCCCCCAACCCACTATAGTGCCGTCACTTTTCAGAGCTATGCTATAATAGCCTGATGCAGCAATAGCCACTACATTTGTTAAACCTGCAGGAACACTCGTTTGACCAAAACTATTACTTCCCCAGCCTACTACTGTACCGTTACTTTTCAAGGCTATCGTGTGATAAACGCCTGCGGCAATAGCGGTTACATTTGTTAAACCAGCAGGAATATTGGCTTGGCCGCTACCATTATAACCCCAAACCACGACAGTTCCATCATTTTTCAGGGCTACACTATGCCCATAGCCTGCCGCAATACCTGCCACACTCGTCAGTCCTGCGGGAGTATTAAGTTGGCTAGTGCCATTATAACCCCAACCAGTAACATTGCCTTGTCCATAAGTAATGTGATTGGTAAAAAATGTCATTAAAAGCAAAAGAGCTACTATTGTTGCACCCCGCCACCAATCAGTTATTCTTTTTTTCATTTGATTGTTGTTTTTAGTGAAAAATATGCCCAAATATCTCCTCTTCAAGCATTGCCCGCAATGGTAATTTATAACTATCAAAAAATCAAACAATTCATAATCAGTGATTTAACCATTAACAACCACATAATTATACCAACCAATAATAACATAGTTACAAATAACTATTGCGAAGCATAAACGGTGTATCTAATTTTGCTAACACAAAAATACCGCAACATGAATATTATACTTTTCGACGACCATCAATTTGTATTAGATTCGATATCGACCTTTTTGCGGGCAAAAGGAGCGCACGTAATAGGCACTTATACCCATAAAAACACTGTAATCGAGACGATTAAAAATAATAAAGAAATTGACTTACTTATCTCTGACGTACTCACCGACGAAGAAATTGGTTTGAGTCTTTTTGAAGAAATTCAGAAAATGAAGCTGCCTCTTAAAGTGGTAGCTTACAGCAGCATTCATAGCGATTTTGTCAAGCAATTTTTGTTTGAATATGGTGTCATGGCTTTTGTGAACAAAAAAGAACCATTAGAGAAACTATGGGAAGCCATTGAGTTGGTGTACCTGAACGAACGATATAAAAAACAATACACTCCTGAAATTGTACCACCACAACTCACACCCAAAGAACACGAAATAGCACGCTATTTGGCCAAAGGATTAGCCTCCAAAGAAATAGCATTGCTCACCAATACATCCGTCAATACCATCAACAACCAGAA
This sequence comes from Flexibacter flexilis DSM 6793, assembly GCF_900112255.1. NCBI lineage: Bacteria > Pseudomonadati > Bacteroidota > Cytophagia > Cytophagales > Flexibacteraceae > Flexibacter > Flexibacter flexilis. Next base: position 28,287 of record NZ_FOLE01000017.1, on the reverse strand, counting down.
AAGTCATTTGCTGGCCAAGTTCGATTGTACTAATTCCACAGAACTTGCCTTGCGACTACTACAAATGGGGTATTTAAAAATGTAATTTTGCATTTTGTTTACTATACTTGTAGCATATTTCCAACATCCATCTATGCGTCTGGTACAATTTACCCTAATCTTCTTTCTAACTTTAGTGGCGCGATTAGCATATAGTCAGTCTAAAGAGGTGTTATCAATTGAAAATCAAGTATATAATCTAAACAATAATTATCAATACGACTCTTCGTTTGCCTTAATTCGGCATTTTCTAAATAGGCCTAACACTACGAATACAGATCGATACTACGCATATTTGTATTTATCATATACAAGTAAGCGTATTTATGATTATAAGGCTGTATTGATTCATTTAGACTCGGCACTCTATTGGGGGTTGCAAACAGAAAAGCCCCAATATTATACAATGAATATTCTTTGCCAAAAGTCATTTGCCATGTTTGATGTGCAGCAATACAGAGCCGCTGATTCGCTGATGCAACCGCTTATTTCATCTCATTATCAGTACCTCGACGATGAAAATAAAGCCAAGATACTGACACAAGAATCATACCTGCTATACCAAAAAAAGCAATACAAACAGGCCGAGCAAAAATATTTGCAAACCCTTCCCCTTCTCAGGCAATCCAATCCGTGTGATTTGCCCTTGATTTATGGTAAACTGATTGGTTTGTACAGCCAAACCAATCACATACCGAATATGTATAAGGTTTATGAAAAAGGAATGCACTATGCAGACTCTTGTAACATCCTCAAATACAAGGTTTATCTTAACTTGATCATGTATCGCGAACTTGAAGTGCACAAAAAATATGCAGAGGCCTTTTATTACATCAAACTATACGACTCCTTTTTTTACATATACGATGAGCGCGGTTATCAACACCAAATCAAAGAATTAAACCAAAGCAACGAAATCGAACGCAAAGACGTAGAAATTGCCACACAAGAAAAACAACAAAAATACTTATTAACCATTGTACTGATTTTAGTCTCGGCTATTCTAATATTCATTTGGCTTTATCTTAAATTAAAACAACAACATCGCATCATCCAACAACAGCAGAAAGTAAATGAGCAGGTAATTAGCATTATTTCCCACGACATCAAAGAGCCGCTTTTGGCCGTGAAACTGCTGCTCAAAAAGCTCAATATTCAGGACAAAATCATGGTGCAAGTCTCGCAGAGTTTGGAGCAACAAATCTCTTCGGTCAATCACATTCTTACCAGCCTACTGGAAATAAGAAAGAATAACACACAAAATACCGCTACACTCTGGCCCATTCTTAACAACGTAATCAAAGATTTGGACACCAAAATCCAAAACAAAGAACTTACCATTGTTAATGAAATCACGGAGGCGACACAAGTACCCATCTCTCCCGAAAAACTTCGCATTATCTTGTATAATCTGCTAGGCAATGCCATCAAATACAGCCACCATCAAGGCCAAATCCATTTGTTTAATACAGCACAAGGCTTTGCTATTCAAGATTTTGGGATAGGAATACCCGCCCAAAAACTAAACACGTTGTTGAAAGATGCCGTCGTTTCGGGAAAAGGAACGGCACAAGAAGAAGGCAACGGGATGGGACTTTACATCATGGGACAAATTACCAAACAAAGCAAAATTGAAATTCGATTTATTAGTGAAGAAGGGAAAGGGACTACCGTTCATATCATATATTAAAAACACTGCCACCACCACTACATTTAAACTTAACTTATTACATTGCGCGTTATTCGAAACAATCATCATGCGCTTCCTTCTTTTGTCTATTAGCATTCTTATTTGCTCGATGCGGGTCAGTTATGGTCAGTCGAAAAAGGCGCTACTGACCGAACAACAAGTATATAATCTGAACAATAACGCACAATACGACTCTTCCTTTGCGTTGCTCAACCATTTTTTGCACCACAACGCAAGTGATTCGGACAGGTATTATGGCCACCTGTATATGTCTTATACATACAAACGGTTATTTGATTATAAATCAACGTTAGTACACTTAGATTCAGCACTGTATTTTGGTTTGCGCACCCACAACCCAGAATATTACCAAGCCAATATTACTTGTCAGCGAGCATTTGCGATGTTCGATAGGCAAAATTATAAAGCCTCCGACTCGCTGATGCTCCTGCTCAGCAACAGCCATTATAAGCATTTGGATAAAGAGCATACAGGCAAAATCATTAGTCTTGAGGCCTTTATGCTCATGCAAAACCAAAATTATGAAGCCGCCGAGAAACGTTACCAATTAGCCGCGCAGCTTGTCCAAGAATCCAGCCCCTGCGATTTGCCCATGATTTACGGCAAAATGATTGAGCTGTATGGGCAAAAGAATGACATCGAGAAAATGTATGAAATCTATCGTTTAGGGATAAAAAATGCCGATAGCTGCAAGATTCTCAAATATACCATGTACATGAACCACGCCATGCAACATTGTTTTGAAAGAGAGAAAAAATACGAAGAGGCCTTCTTTTTCCTCAAAAAAACGGATTCGCTACACGACGCATACAACGAATACAAGTATTTGGGCAAAATCTCGAACGTAGAGCAAAAATACGCCATAGAACGCAAAGACCTCGAAATTAAAACTCAAAAACAAGCACAAGTATTTCTGATATTCATAGTGGCCGTACTCGTTTCGGGAGGAGCCGTTTTTATGTTTCTTTATTTCAAAGTAAAACAACAAAACAAAACCATTACGCAACAATACAAAGTAAATGAGCAGGTAATTAGCATCATTTCCCACGACATCAAAGAGCCGCTTTTGGCCGTGAAACTGCTGCTCAAAAAGCTCAATATTCAGGACAAAATCATGGTGCAAGTCTCGCAGAGCTTGGAACAACAAATCTCTTCGGTCAATCACATCCTGACCAGCCTACTGGAAATTCGAAAAAGTAATGCACAAAATACAGCCATGCTTTTCCCCGCACTCACCAACGTACTCCGAGATTTACATACCAAAATTGAGAGCAAAGAATTAACCGTTATTAATCAAACCACAGAACTGACAGAAGTACCCATTTCGCCCGAAAAGCTGCGCATTATTCTCTACAATATACTGAGCAATGCCATTAAATACAGCCATTATCAAGGTGAAATTATTCTTTTCAATACATCAGAAGGATTTGCTATTCAGGACTTTGGCGCAGGAATTCCGACCAAAAAACTTAATACTTTACTCAAAGATGCCGTCATTTCGGAGAAAGGCACGGCACAAGAAGAAGGCAACGGCATGGGGCTGTACATCATGGGGCAAATCGTGAAACAAAGTAAAATTGACATCCGATTCGTGAGCGATGAGGGCAAAGGCACTACCGTCCATATTACTTACTAATCCCATCACAACCCAACGAAAAACGGCTCTATCTTTCGCAAGACAGAGCCGTTTTTTATTGTATTCTATTCACTAATCAGAATTAGCGTGTACGATTTTGTTTCCAAGCACTACCGCGTTTTTCGGCAACAACTGTTTGAGCAGCAGCCGTTTTTGGTTTCTTGGTTTCGGCCAACATACCCGCAAAAATAGCCGCCACTTCCAACTCTTCGGCATCGGCTGGAGCTTGTAGCACTTCTGGCGTAAAGTATTTGTTCACGAAATCTGTACCAAAACTTCCGTCCACAAACGCTGGGTGTTCCATCACGAAGCGGCAGAAACCAAGCGTCGTTTCGATACCCGTAATTTGATACTCGTCTATGGCGCGAATCATGCGGGCAATGGCTTCGGTGCGGTCTTTGCCAAAAGTCGTGAGTTTGGCAATCATTGGGTCATAGTAAATCGGAATTTCCATGCCTTGTTCAAAACCATCGTCCACGCGCACGCCTACGCCTTGCGGACGGATATAGGTTTGCAAACGTCCGATGTCTGGCAAGAAGTTATTTTTAGGGTCTTCGGCATAAACGCGTACTTCTACGGCATGGCCCAAGATTTTGAGGTCTTCTTGTTTGAACGAAAGCGGCTCGCCTTGCGCGATTTTGATTTGTTCTTTCACCAAATCCACGCCCGAAATTTGCTCAGTAACAGGGTGTTCCACTTGCAAACGCGTGTTCATTTCCAAGAAATAGAAATTCAAATCTTTGTCCACGATAAATTCTACCGTACCCGCGCCGTAGTAGTTACAAGCACGTGCCACGTTGGTAGCAGCCAAACCCATCGCCTCACGGATAGCAGGCGTAAGCACTGCCGAAGGAGCTTCTTCCACTACTTTTTGGTGGCGGCGTTGTACGGAACATTCGCGCTCGAACAAATGCACTACGTTGCCGTGTTGGTCGCCCAATACCTGAATTTCGATGTGTTTTGGAGAAAGAATATATTTTTCGATAAATACCGAACCATCACCGAAAGCCGAAATCGCCTCACTGATAGCACGTTGCATTTGTTCTTCAAATTCTTCTTCGTTTTCTACGATACGCATACCTTTGCCGCCACCGCCTGCGCTGGCTTTGATAAGGACAGGATAACCGATTTCGGCAGCGCGTTTTTTGGCCGCAGGAATATCCGAAATAGCGTCTGGCGTACCTGGTACCATCGGAATATCATAATGCGAAACGGCAGCTTTCGCGCCCAATTTGCTACCCATCACCTCGATAGATTTGGGAGAAGGCCCCACGAAAATAAGACCAGCGTCAGCGACCATTTGCGCGAATTTGGCATTTTCAGACAAAAAGCCATACCCTGGGTGAATGGCTTGTGCGCCAGTTTTTTTACAAACGTCAATAATTTTTTCGCCGCGCAAATACGACTCCGACGAAGCGGCAGGGCCAATACAAACAGATTCGTCTGCATAACGCACATGCAGCGCGTTGCGGTCGGCCTCACTGAATACGGCTACAGTTTTGATGCCCATTTCGCGTGCAGAACGCATCACACGCAAGGCAATTTCACCCCTGTTAGCAACTACGATTTTTGTGATTTTCATGTAATAGTCTGATGGTTGTGTTGAATTGAAAATTGGTGTTATTTTTTTGGCTAAATGGGTTCTCTTTTGTAAAAATGGCTGCTGTTCCACAGAAAAGCAACCATTTGGTGTTTGTGAAGTACAATAATACACATTTCGCGCAATCGTTTGCTAACAAATTGTATATTTTTTATTCAACAAAAGTAAGGCAAACAGGTACATCGCTTGTACTTTTCAGTTGTTATTGCCATATTAAAAAATTGTAATACAGCCGTTTAACCACTGTTTTTAACAATGTACAGTCATGGCCAAAAAAGAGCAGTAACAACGCACAAAAGCGGTTTTAATGAAAAAAAATAAAACACTAAATTTGTACTATGAAAAAAGGGCAACAACAATCCGAACCAATGGTAAGCGTTCCTGAAAAAGCACTTCTGCGTATGGTGCTTAAATTGAACGAAGGCAAAATACTTTTTCCTAAAAAAGTGGAAGAAGCTAATAAATTTTTAGACGGTGCTACATTCAAAACACCTCTAAAATAGTCTTTGGGACGGCTAACATACATATTTGAGCAGTATTTATGATGCCGTCTTATTAAAAAAATAAAACATAAAAATATTTGGTTTTATCCTGTGCGTTTAGGATTTTGCAGGAGTAATTGTAAAAACGAAACAGCAAACAATGGCAAAAGTAAACTTAGACGCAATAATTCCGAGAGAAGATTTTGAGGTAATCGGAAACCAAAACTCAATGAACCTCTTTAATTCAATTTCAATATCAAACTTCACAGGAGGTTTTTTTTACCCTTTCCTAAGAAAACCAGACTTTCAAAGAGAGACTAATGAATGGGACGCAAAAAAAATTCTTGAATTTATAGAAAGTTATATCAACGGAGAATTAATTCCAGCAATAATTCTTTGGCGTAATAATTCAGGACTATATTTTGTTATTGATGGTGCACATAGATTGAGTGCTTTAATTAGTTGGATAAAAGACGACTATGGAGATGGAGAAATTTCGAAGAAATTTTATGGTGACAGTATAAGTGACGAGCATAAAGAAATTGCAGAAAAGACGAGAAGTTTAATCAATAAAAAAATTGGACGTTATATTGATATTATTGAGGCTCCTAATAAAGAAAAACCAAATGAAGCATTAATTCAAAAGGCAAAAAATTTAGGTGCATATTCAATTCAGGTTCAATGGGTGGATGGTGATGCAAAAAAGGCCGAAAAATCATTTTTTAAAATCAACCAACAGCCTTCAAAAATTGACCCGACTGAATTGAAAATTTTAGAGTCAAGAAAAAAAGGAAATTGCATCGCTGCTCGTGCAATTATTCGCGGAGGTCAAGGGCATAAATATTGGTCTGATTTTTCCGCAGAGACGCAGGCTGAAATTCAAAAGCTATCTAAAGAAATACATGAAATAATATATAATCCTACATTAAAAACACCCGTTAAAACACTAGATATTCCTCTTGGTGGCAAACTAGTTTCTGCACAAAGTTTACCCTTAATTCTCGAATTTGTAAATTCCACAAATAATATCGGACCTGATTTTTCTGAAACTTTAGCAGACGATTTAGATGGCTCTGAAACTATTAAATATCTTAAAAGTGCAAGAAAAATTGCATGGAGGATTAACAGCGTTCATCCTTCTTCATTAGGACTTCATCCGATAGTTTATTTTTATTCAAATGAAGGCAAGCATAAACCAGCCTCTTTCTATTATACTTTGGCTTTCATTAAGGAACTCGATAAAAAAAATAAATACAATGATTTTATTAAGGTTCGAAGAAAGTTTGAAGATTTTTTGTTGAATTATGACTATTTAATTCAACAAATGACCAGAAAGTACAGGGGAGCATATGCTGCAATTCCTCATGTAGTAGACTTATATATAGAAATGATGAATTTATTAAGTCAAAACCTCGACATTAATAAATCTGTAGATGAAATAATTAAACTTCCTAAATTTAATTACTTAACGCTCTCTGCACTCACAGAAGAAAAGGAGATATTTAATAATTTCACTACTGAATCTAAATCTGAAGTTTTTATTAAAGAAGCAATTAAAAATGGTCTAAGATGCGGAATATGCGATGGATTTATCCATAAAAATGCAATGACCATCGACCACATTACTAGAAAAGAAGACGGAGGCAAAGGAAGTGCAGACAATGGACAGTTAACTCATCCCTATTGTAATACAACATATAAGAACTAGAATATACTGTGCCTAACAATAAGATTGACAGTTGTAAATTCAACATTTATAATTTTATTGGGCATTTGTGCAAATGTTGGGCTAACATTCTTCAATAACACATTCACACTTCTAATCTCATAAACCAAAGGCCTCGGAAAACTCCAAGGCCTTTGTGATTTAAAACTTTATGATATGAGTTGAATAATGTTCTCATACAAAGCCAATAGTCTCAGAAAGCAAGTCAAAAAAGGCTTGCTTTTTTATTTTTTGTATCTTTGTAGCAGAGCAAAAAAAGACAAACAATATGAGCAAAAAGCTAATTCGTTTTGATTGGGCAGTAAAAAAACTACTTCGTAACAAGGCTAACTTTGTTGTTTTAGAGGGCTTTTTGTCAGAACTTTTGTTTGAAGACATCAAAATCCAGAAGATTTTGGAAAGTGAAAGCAATCAAGAAACAGACGAGGACAAGTATAACCGCATAGATATTTTAACACAAAATTCTAAAAATGAATTAGTTATTGTAGAAATTCAAAATACCTACGAAATCGATTATTTCCATCGTATGGCTTATGGTGCTTCAAAGGCTTTGACTGAAAATTTGAGTTTAGGGCAACCTTATGCTGAAATCAAAAAAGTAATTTCTATCAATATCGTTTATTTTGACTTGGGACAGGGTAAAGATTATGTTTATAAAGGAGTTACAAGTTTCCAAGGCTTGCACGAAAAAGACCTTTTGCAACTTTCAAGCAAGCAAAAAGAAACTTTTACGAAACAAAATGTTTCGGATATTTTCCCTGAATACTACATTATCAAAGTCAATCAATTCGATGATGTAGCAAAAGATACGCTGGACGAGTGGGTTTACTTCCTCAAAAACAGTGAAGTAAAAGACGAGTTCAGGGCAAAAGGATTATCAGAGGCAAAAGAAGTGTTGGACATTATGCGTTTGGACAAGGAACAGCAATACGGCTACAGTCGTTACTTGGATTATTTGCACGTAAAAGCAAGTGAAGCTCTTTCGCTGAAAGTAGAGGCAGAGGACAAAGTAAGGAAAGATGAGAAAAGTATGATTGCCAAAAACTTAATTTCATTAGGTTCTGATAACAATTTTATAGAAAAAGCAACAGGCCTAACCGTTGAACAAATAGAACAACTACGAAATTTAAAAGAGTAAAACGGCATATCTAATCCCACAAAAAAACGCAAAGGCCTCGGAAAACTCCAAGGCCTTTGCGTTTTTTTATATGCTAAAAATTCTTGTCCGATTTAGCGGGTTTCGGGTTCTTTGAGGCTAAGCGTCTGACGAACTTTGCCTTTTGCGTCATAATACTTCCAAAGGCCGTCGGCTTCGTCGTTGATGTAATATCCTTCCGACTCTATTCGTCCCTTTATATCATAGAATTTCCAAAGCCCGTCGCGGCTGCCGCTGCGAAACGCACCTTGTCCCGCAAGTTTGCCGTTGTCGTGGTAAAATTTCCAAGTTCCCGTCTGAACGCCTGCCGCATATTCGCCTTCCGACATCAATTTGCCGTTTTGGTGATATTGTTTGCGCGTGCCGTTTCCGTCCTTGAACGTACCTTTGTCCAGTGGTTTGCCCGATGCAGAAAGCAACTCGCCCACCGACACTAATTTGCCGTTTTGCCAAGTTTCTTCTTGCATCACTTTGCCGTTTTTATAAAAACTTTTCCAAACACCATCTTCCGCGCCTTTGTTGTAGTTTCCTTCCGAAATCAACACTTCGCTTTCGGTGTATTCGCGCCACAAGCCTGTTTCCAAGCCGCCGACCATGCGGCCTTCCGACTCTTTTTTGCCGTTGGGGTGATATTTTTTCCAAATGCCATCGGCATAACCATCCGCAAAACTGCCTTCCGACATGAGTTTCCCGTTATCGTAATAGGTTTTCCAAGTGCCTGATTTTTTGCCATTTACAAAATTACCAGTCTCATATACTTTGCCCGACTCATAGAAAATCTGCCACAAACCATCTTTTTTACCTGCCTTATAGCTGCCTTGCGTGGCGATTTGTCCGCTCACAAAATACTGCGTCCATTTGCCGTCTGGCTCTCCTTTTTTGTAGGAAGTTTTGGACATGGTCTCGCCTGTTTCGTAGTATTCCGTCCAAGTGCTGTCTTCTTCGCCATCTTTGTAAAAACCTTGTGCGGCCACTTTCCCCGACGGATAAAACTCTTTGCTCGCGCCTTCTTCCTTGTCGTCGATGTATTGCACTTGGCCGATTACATTGCCGCTGGCGTCAAACTCTTTCATCGTACCTTGTCGCTTGCCTTTCACGTACATGACTTCGGTTTTCACCTTGCCTTTGTCCGTGTAGGTAAACGCCTTGCCCGACACCACGCCATTAGTACAAGTACGTTCGGCCAACAACACGCCTTCGGGCGAATATTGCTTAATCGTGCCGTTTCCTTCGCGCAGCGTGCCAGCTTCCAGTTTCTTTCCTTGTTCGGTATTCAGTTCCAATACATTCAAAATCAAGCCTCTATCCCACTCTTCTCGGCGTTGTACTTGGCCATTTTTGTAATAAAACGTCCAAACATCGTCGGGCAGACCATTATAGTAAGAACCGTTCGTGCGGCGTTTGCCATCTTGGTAATAAGTCGTCCATTCGTCGGTACGAATGCTATCTTTGTAGCGACCTTTTTCCGAGATATTCCCGTTGGGATAATACGCTGTATATTCTCCTTCCAACTCATTGAGCATATACATCGTATTGAGTTGCGGCTTGCCGTCTGGGTAATTTTCTTTATAACGGCCATTGCGGAAACCCGACACAAATTCGGCTTCGCAAGCCACCACACCCGCAGGCGTATAGCTCACGCATTGACCGTAATAAGCATCTGATTTATAATTAATTAGCAAACGTAACACTTTACTGGCATCAAAATAACGCCAAGTTCCTTCCTTTTTGCCTGCAAGGGTTTTGCCTTCGGCTGTCCAAGCGGTTTCGGGTAAAAAAGAATATTGTGCTTGCAATGCAAACGGCAGCACCAGCCAAACCAAAATCAAAAATTTTATTCTCGTCATGGGAATAAGCAAATATACAGAAGGCAAATATATTTGTTATTTTGCAGAATTTAACTTAAAAATAGCCTAAGACGTAGAAAGTTTGTGGGTACTATATATTAAGTTTAAACAAACAACTTTCTTTTATTCAATGTAAAAAAAACGCACTAAATTCTTTTATATAACAGAGCTACTCATTAATTTGGCGATTGAGTTTTTTTTAAACCAACCAAAAGTATTTATCATCTAAAATTTTTTCTCTGTGAAAATTTTTCGTCAATTTTTAATCGGTACATTATCATGCCTCATGCTTTGTAATATAGCTATGGCACAGCAATCAGGAGAAAGCCCGATTTTCAACTCCGTAACACCAATTTCCTCAATTAACACAGGTTATGGAGAATCATTCCCTTACCTTTCTAACGACTCTAAGAGGCTTTATTTTATTCGAGGCAATAATGGAAGAGGGCAACTAATGGTAACACAAAGAAACAACCTCGGTTCTGGTTTTTCAGCCTTTAATTTCCCTGCTGAATGCAACTATACAGGAGGGACTAATAATATATTTAACAATATTAGTTCTTTTTATTTAACTCCCCCCTACAATTCTCTCAATGGGGAAAACACTTGCAATATTGAAAAGGATTTATTTACAATTTACTATGAAAACAATATTCAAAAAATGAGATTATTTGCAAGAAATAACTGCAATAGCTCAGATCCGAATAATACATTTATAACAGATGAAACTAAAATTGTAACTCACAACTTGGATACTGTCTGCTGGACTTCTACCGAAATCAATAGCAGCCTAAATCCTTTGCATTATCATTCTCCCTCTATCATTAGAAATAGTGCTCCTTACGTATATACAGAACAAATAAATGGCTCTACGATACAACACACTTCGCAGGTTGATTTGTATCTTCATTATAGAACATCTGACAATAAAAAAGGAATTGTATATCTAAAACAATATGACAATACAACCCCTACAGGTACTAACCATTTTGTTTTTCAGTATAGACTTGCTGAGAATATCCATGATAATAATACAAACACTAGCTATCGTATCTTAGATGGATCACTGGCCTATAAGGACGGAACGCGATATTATGCAGTATTAAAAAACTTATCAACTGGCCTAAATAGACTTTACTACATTAATACTTCTTATTTAAATAACTACACGCAGCCCGACTCCGCAATCAAACACAGTAATGATTTCTCTAAATATGTTTTGATGGAAGGGGAAGGGAGTTCTGCAATTCAAAATGCAGTACAAGTTTCATTTAGCGACTATAATAGAACCACAAACCGACAATATATGGTAATGGTGCTAAACTATAGCGGCCAATTCGAACAAAATGATATATACATTTCACAGGGGCAGTATATTACATCAACAAATCGTTCAGAATTAGATGTTACTCAATTATCAATTGTTCCTAATCCTAGTAATGGCGATGTTACATTTAAACTAGCATTACCAACAAAAACCAAAAATGCCTCTATAAAAATTTATTCTGTGCAAGGGGTAATGTTAAAAGATATTCCAATCAATGATTTATCAAATAACAATATCAATGCAAAATTAGATGATTTGAGTGCTGGAGTTTACTATTGTGTTCTTCTATCCGACAAAGGAAAATCCTCCCAAAAATTTACCATTATTAAATAATTGATGTCTTGTATCTTCGCAAGCAACTACAATTTGAATCATAGCAGGCTTCCGTAAAAAATAGCCTGTGCGTCTTCATAGTTCTTGGAATAAAACGCTCACCGTCCCACCCAATGACAAACGCATTCGGAGGGACGGTGAGCTAAAAAAGGTTAGGTGTGTTTTTCTTATTTATGGTAAAACACTTCTTTGATGATATGTTCGCCATTCCAAGTTTGGGACGCGATTTGTTCTATTTTCACGCGGTTGCCGTCTTGGAACGTCAGTTCCATCCAACACTCTACCATTGTTTTTTGCTCGGCTTCGTTGCTGGTGATGCCAATTACGCCCGCGCCGTGAAACTCTTTCACCATACCCAAAAAGTTTAGTTCGTGTTGGCGGTTGGTATCTTTGCCTACGCGCGGCTCTTCGCCAAGCTCTTGCATCACTACGTCTGTGTGATAAAATTTTTCGAAGGCCTCCATTAACTGGCCACCGTTTACCATGCGGTATAGTTCCGTTGCTTTTTCTAAATAAGTCATCTTGTTGTGTATTTTGGGTTTATAAGATTAATTTCCTAAGCCGATTTGTTTCATAAAGGCCTGATTGTCCCAGAACAATTGTTCTTCGTACATCACGCCATCTTTCCAAAGGCCGATTGTACACATCGGGAGTTTGAATTTTTTGCCAGTGGCAGGAATAGAGCCACCGTTGGGGAGCATCATTGGTTTGGAAAAAGTACCTTCGATATAACCCGTTACGGCGGTGTAAGTGCCTGCACCAAAGCGAATCGGGTGTTCCGTGATTTTGGTGTCTGGCGCGAACGTAAACATCGGCGAAAGCTGTTTGATGTGTTCGTCTAAACCTACGGTTACGCTTCCGTCGGGGTACGTTACTTTGATATTTTTGGCGTGCGATTCGTGCAATCTTTTCCAGTTTTGGGTGCTGTACACCACAAAATCCAACGTGTCAAATTTGACCAAATGCGCTTGCGTTTCGGCTTGCGATTTCAGAATTTCTTGAAGTTGTTTTTTAGCATTGGCAACTTCTTTTTTGCTTTGTGCGCTGGCACTTACAGCGCAGGCACTCAATAGCATAGCTATTACTACGGTTCGTAAATTTTTCATCTTTTTATTTATTAATGTTGTTTTTGATGATGCAAATTTACGGTAGCCCCAAGCCGAGAATCGTTCGCCTATGCTAAGAAATTATTTTTTGGATTTTTTATTTCTGATTCGGCTCAACGAAGACGGCAAAATCCCCAAATACGAAGCAATCAGGTATTGCGGTACGAGTTGCACGAGCTGCGGATTATGCTCCACGAAATGATTGTATTTGCTTTCGGCATCTTCCGAATACACATCCGACAGGCGCAACAAGGTATTCACGTAAGCCGACTGAAAATTGAGCCTGAATGCCGTTTCCATTTTGGGATGCTGTGTGCAAATGATGTCAAATTCTTGTTTGGTAATGGACAAAAGTTCGGTGTCTTCTAGTGCCTGAATCGTAAACAAAGCCTTTGAACCCGAAAAAAAGCTATACAAATCCGAAATCCAGTGATTTTCTTGGGCAAACTGAATGACTTGTTCGCAGCCGTTATCAAGGGTTTTGAACGAAAACAACAGCCCTTTTTCGATAAAATACAGTCGGTCATTGGCTTTTCCTTCTTCGGTGAGTTTTTGTTTTTTCTTGATGGATTGGCGCACAAACAAATCCGAAAACTGCTTGAACTCCTCTTCCGTGATGGCCAATTTGGTTTGTATGTTCAGGTAAAGTAATTTTTTGTCCATTGTAAAAATATTTGAGGCAAAAACGGCTGCTTTTGCATGGTCTAATTCATCGTCAATTCTTTATTGAAAAGCCCAATCGCTGCGCAAAAGTTCAGTTAGGCGGACGAAGAAGAACTATCTGAGCAATAAAAAATGGCTTGTGAAGACACAAGCCATGGCGCAATTTATTCGTATTGTTTATCTTAACTCTATAAAAACCTTAGCGATGCGAACACGTTACTTTGCCGTCTGTACCAGATTGTACTTGTACGGCAGGGCTTAGCGGAACTCCTAAATGCAAGCCTCTCATTATCAAAACAATGGCTACAAGCATGGTTACAGCCGTCGAGAACTGTTGTACATACGCACGCCAAGCCGTCGGTATCCAAGACATAAGTTCCAGTATTCCCAACAGCATCGGCATGGTAGAAAGCCCGAATACAGCCATTACCGCCGCGCCTTTAAGTGCCGAACCCGTTGCCGTCGCGATGGCCAAAGCACCATACACCAAGCCGCAAACCAGCAAGCCGTTGAGCATTCCCAGCACCATCACCGCCGCATAACTGCGCTGTTTGAACCAAACGCCAAACCAGCCGCGTATTTTTTGGCTCAGTTTGAACATCGGGTTTTTGGAGGAGAGTTTATTGCGCAAAGCCACAGGCAAAACCACCGTTAACAACATAATTACGCCCATGATTACGGACAAATACTCCTGCCCCGTTACAAATGAAATGAGTTGTCCTAAGCCGCCCATCAACGCGCCCAACGTCGCGTAGGTCAGGATACGGCCAGCATGATACAAAAGCCTTCCGAGCCACACGTTTGGCGTAGCAGGAACGGCCATCACCAAAGGGCCGCACATTCCCACACAATGCAGGCTGCCGCCCATTCCTAACAAAATGGCTGACCAAAACATATTTTACAGATAAACCACTGTTTTACAGCGATTTGTTTTAGTTTATAAATCAGACAGTTAGAGCGTAATGGCTTTTTCTTGAAAAAAGTTTTTGTTGCCTTGCGTCCAGCGAAGTTTCACGCGCCACAAGCCTTTGTCCAGATTTGCCGTTGGTATGTTTTGTTTGCCTGCCGAATCCAGTTCCAAAGGCAATTGTAAATCTTTGTTTGCATCCGATGGGCGGAAAAATAGCACGCTGCCGCTGGCCGCGCCTTTGTTCCAATGCAACTGCAACATGCCCGCTTCTTGCTTAATGTCCATGTTGGCTTGTTGGGCGTTGGCCTTCTCGTCGATGCGGTCTTGGTAAGCCATTTCTTCTTTATAATATTCTGGACTTACCAAAAAAATATCGGTTTGTTTTACACACATATATACCATAAACAATATAAGAAGTGCAAAACTTGTATATAAAATAGCGATTTTGTGTCCCCAGTTCATCGTCTTAAAATTTTTTGGGTGAAATAATTTGATTGCAAAAAATGTAGAAAAAGAAGGAGTCGCAAGCCTAAATATAGTCTCACAACTCCTCAAAGAATGATTTATTTATTTTTGTGGAGCAGGAGCCATAAAGTTTGTCGAACTTGATTCTAACAATTTGCCATTGGCATAAAAATCAATGTCAAGTTTGGTTTTCACGGCGTGCAAATCCTTCGGATTCAGCTCAATAAACATTACAACGTCAAGCGTTTTTCCTTGTTTCACTTCCAATTTTTGTTGGCCAACAACCGAAATTTTACCTTCAAAACCTTTGAGTTTTGGTTCTACGACCAAATCTTCGGGTGTTTTATTTACAATTTGAACATTATACAAATTGGTAAGCATTCCCTTTTCGGTCGTTTGGTAAAGCATACCAGGCACGCGCAAAACAGTGGATTCGATGGGGCTTCTGCCCATCAACAAAAATCCTTCGAGGCCAACAAGTACCACCAAAACCGCAGTGTAAGCCGCAATACGCGCCGTAAAAGTGAGCTTAATATTGTCGGTTACACCCTGTTGGCTATCAAAACGGATAAGTCCGCGAGGTTGTTTAATTTTGTCCATTACCGCATCGCAAGCATCAATACAAGCCGTACAGTTTACACACTCAAGCTGCGTACCATTGCGAATGTCTATACCTGTTGGACATACTTGCACACATAGTTTACAGTCAATACAATCGCCTAAAGCTGGCGCAACTGTAGGAGCGTTTTTCTGACGTTTTCCGCGCGGCTCGCCACGCAAAAAGTCGTAAATCACAACGATACTTTCTTTGACAAGCAACACGCTTTGCAAGCGTCCGTAAGGACAAATCGCCACACAAACTTGTTCGCGCGCCTTCGCAAATACCACATAAAAAATAGTGCTAAATGCCATCAGGGCGATAAATCCGCTTAAATGTGCGGTTGGCGGTTGGCTGATTAGGTCAATTGATTTTGGCCAGCCAATCAGATAAGCCATTACCAAATGGCCAATAATGAGCGAGAATAAAGCAAAAATGACGTGTTTGGCGGTTTTCTTCCAAATTTTTTCGGTCGTCCACTCCGCTTCATCCAGCTTGCGTTGTGCATTGGCATCGCCTTCTATCCAATATTCGATGCGGCGAAAAACCATTTCCATAAAAAGCGTTTGCGGACAAGCCCAGCCACACCATAAGCGGCCAAAAACTACCGTAAACAAGGCTATGAATAAAAAGAAAACGAGGGCGGCAACTGCCAGTATTATAAAATCTTGCGGAAAGAAATAATTTCCGAAAATAATAAACTCTCGTTCGAAAATATTGAAGCGGAGTAATGGCCTGCCATGAATACTGACAAATGGCACAGCAAATAAAATGATTAAGAGAAGACCACTAAACCATATACGTTTGTTGGTGTAGTCGCCAGTGGGTTTTTTAGGATAAAGCCATATACGTTTGCCGTTGGCATCTACAGTACTGATGGCATCGCGATACATCTCGGAGTCTTCCCAGAATTCATCATCTGCCGATTGTTTTTTATCACTGAGTTCCATATTAGTTTTTGAGTTTTTAGATGATAGGCTTTCCTTCGCTCAAAAATCTGAGTGGGGAAAGCCTATCTAGTTAATTTATTATAATGAAGCTACTTTTTTGTCGCCAGTAGCTGCGGCGGGCTCCATTTTGTCGCCTTGTGGGGCTTTACCGTTTGGAGGATTAGTACCGCGCAAGCTCAAAATATAACTTGCTACGTTTTGAATATCAATTGGTTTCAATTTTGCTTGCCAGCTAATCATACCTTTTGCAGGAACACCGTATTTGATGGTTTTGAACACATCATTTACTTTATTGCCATGCAACCAGTAATCATCTGTAAGGTTAGGGCCTACTGTACCTTCACCCGCTTTGCCATGACAAGCAGCGCAGTTAGTAGAGAAAATTGTTTTACCCAACTCAAGGCTTTTAGCATCCGAAACCAATTTCACATTGTTTTCGTCAATGCTGTTCGCATTTTTAGCTTGATAAGCGGCAACTTCTGCTTTGCCTTTTTCTACTTCAGCCACATATTCGTTAGCTTGTAGCGGAGAAATACCGTAGATGTGATAAACCAATACATATACTAAGCTGAACACGATAGTTGAATAGAACAAATATTTCCACCATGGTGGCAAATGGTTATCCAATTCTTTAATACCATCGTAGTTATGGTCTAACAAAATTGAATCTTCTTTGGCGATAGGTACAGCGTCGGTAAGGCCACTGTAAAACGAAGAAAGCATCGTTTCTTCTTCCTCGCCTGCTTGTTTGGCCAAGCGCATATTAAG
This sequence comes from Flexibacter flexilis DSM 6793, assembly GCF_900112255.1. Taxonomy (NCBI): domain Bacteria; kingdom Pseudomonadati; phylum Bacteroidota; class Cytophagia; order Cytophagales; family Flexibacteraceae; genus Flexibacter; species Flexibacter flexilis. Next base: position 10,970 of record NZ_FOLE01000017.1, on the reverse strand, counting down.
TGCATATAGCAATTGAATCAAGACAAACAACGTCAAGACCACTAACGCCAACAACACCCCAACCACAGAGAGCAGAACTACTTGTTCTTGGCTCATTTCTGATAAAGTTTCCATTGTCAATGAGTTTGTGTTAAAGTTTTTAAACTAACTAGATTAGAGGTTCGTCGCACCATTTGACTCATCGTTGAGGTCGAGAGGCAATTGGCTCTGATGAGCTATATAATTCTTGTCGGCGGTAATCACCCACCACGTAAGGCCTACGAAAAAAACAACAAATATCACAAGGGATATAATCGGATAAATTGCGATTTGCTCGGCAATTCTCTCAAAATAGTGCTTGAACATAACCTTTAATATTTTTAGAATAAAATCATCATTTAGTTTTGGAGTTTCTCCGCAAAATAGTATTTCACGGAGAAACTTTTGAAAGTCTAATTATTGTGCAGCTGCATCAGACAAACCAGCGTCGTCAGCCATCTCTTCTGCCGATTTGTTTTTGATATCTGTACCCAAACGTTGTAGATAAGCAATCAAAGCAACAATTTCAGCATCTGCATTTACTTGAATTTTATCTTTAGCAAGGCTTTGAACGATGCCATTGGCTTGTGTTTTCATATTTTCAGGAGCAGTAGCCACTGCATCATCAGAATACGGAACACCCAATTTGCGCATAATTTCAAGTTTGGCAGCGATGTTTGTAGCATCAATTGTTTGATCAAACAACCAAGGATAAGAAGGCATGATAGAACCTGGAGACATCGTCGTTGGGTCTAACATGTGGTTGTAATGCCAGCTGTCTGGGTATTTGCCACCCACACGGTGCAAATCTGGACCAGTACGTTTACTACCCCAAAGGAATGGGTGGTCATAAACAAATTCACCCGCTTTAGAGTATTCGCCATAACGTTCGGTTTCTGAGCGGAACGGACGAACCATTTGGCTATGACAGTTCACGCAACCTTCACGGATATACAAATCGCGACCAACCAACTCAAGTGGCGTATATGGTTTTACAGAAGAAATCGTTGGAATGTTATTTTTGATAAGGAAAGTAGGAACCATTTCTATAGCACCACCAATCAAAATAGCAACCAAAGCCAACACTGTGAAAGTAACAGGTTTGCGTTCCAATACAGAGTGCCATTTTTCGCCTGGGTGATTTACTGGCGACAAAGCAGGAGCTTCAGCAGGCTCATCGGCCAAGAAGCTACCAGCACCAGCCGTTTTCAAAAGGTTGTAAGTCATCACGATTACACCAATGAAATACAACAAACCGCCCAAAGCTCTCAAAGCATACATTGGAATAAGTTGTACTACTGTTTCCAAGAAGTTTGGATATTGCAAGTAACCATCTGGTGTAAATTGTTTCCACATCATACTTTGTACGAAACCACCGAAGTACATTGGCAAAGCATAGAACATGATACCAGTTGTACCCAACCAGAAGTGAACGTTTGCTAATTTTTTGCTGTGCAATTCAGTACGCCACATTTTTGGTATCAAATAATAAAGCATACCGAAAGTCAAGAAACCGTTCCAGCCCAATGCACCTACGTGTACGTGTGCAGGAATCCAGTCAGTAAAGTGAGCAATGGCGTTTACGTTTTTCAAAGAAAGCATTGGGCCTTCAAAAGTAGCCATACCGTAAGCCGTTACCGCTACTACCATGAATTTCAATACTGCATCTTCGCGTACTCTGTCCCAAGCACCGCGCAAAGTAAGCAAGCCGTTAAGCATACCACCCCAGCTTGGCGCAATCAACATGATAGAGAATACAGTACCCAAGCTTTGTACCCAGTCTGGCAAGGCACTATACAACAAGTGGTGAGGACCAGCCCAGATATAAATGAAAATCAAAGACCAGAAGTGGATAATCGAAAGTTTGTACGAATATACGGGACGGTTAGAAGCTTTAGGAATGAAGTAATACATCAAACCCAAGAAAGGCGTAGTAAGGAAGAACGCCACCGCGTTGTGGCCATACCACCACTGTACCAAAGCATCTTGTACACCAGCGTAAACATAGTAGCTTTTAAATAAACTCAAAGGCACTTCGAAAGAGTTTACGATGTGTAGCACCGCCACCGTTACGAAAGTAGAGATGTAGAACCAAATCGCCACATACATGTGTTTTTCGCGGCGTTTGATAATCGTACCTATCATGTTGATACCGAACACTACCCAAATAAGTGTAATGGCAATATCGATAGGCCACTCCAACTCTGCGTATTCGTGAGAAGTAGTAAGACCCAAAGGAAGCGTAACAGCAGCAGCCACGATGATAAGCTGCCAGCCCCAAAAGTGAATGCTGCTCAAGGCATCTGAAAACATACGTGCTTTGAGCAAACGTTGCATGGAGTAATAAATGCCTGCAAACAGCGCATTACCCACGAACGCAAAAATCACTGCGTTGGTATGCAGCGGACGGATACGGCCAAAAGTAGTATAGGCCACACCAAAGTTTAGTGCAGGTACAAAAAGTTGTGTTGCAATGATAAGCCCCACAAGCATACCCACCAAACCCCAAACGACTGTCGCAATCGAAAATAACTTAACGATTCGGTTGTCGTAACTAAATTTTTGAAGTTCCATTGTGTGCAAATATTTTTGTGATTTAATGAGACAAAAGTAGGTGCAGCCCCCAAGCTGCTGAATGATTCGCTACACAGGCCTGCATGATATTTCTACAAACCCAAAGCTGACAAAAATCATAACATAGATTCTAACTAACTGCTGTTGTACATTATCACCTCCGTTTTTAGTTGTTTTAAACAAAACTTTTACTAATAAAATACAATACAGCGTCTCCGATATAGTCATCTATGCAACTCCAACAATATTCCTCTCTATGAATCAACAGGCTGTGTTATAGCTTAATGGATGCGAATATTACATAGTACACGCGTATCAATCGAATACAATTTTAATACTTTTTTGAGGATTCACAAACCTTCATCACAAAAAAAGACATAACACTACTCACTATTTGCACAAAATCAACTATCAACTTTTTGTTTAAAGTAAAAAATAGAGCAAACACAACGTGCTTGCTCTATTTGTGGGGAATTTACCCCAAAATACAAGGAACTACTTTTATGCTTTTGGTTTAGTACCGTTCTTTTTCACCGCCTTTTCTTCGTCCGTTACCAATACGGCGGCGGCAGGCGTAGTGTCCAAAGCTCTCTCAAGCTGACGAACGCGATTGCGCAACTCATGGATTGTTTGTGCCATTTCGTCGGCTTCCGTACGCGAAACCACAGGATACGAAGACAAAGCCTTCTCAATTTGTTTTTCGAGCGAGTGCTTAATGCCCAAGCCCAAACGCAACATTTCGCCTTGTGTTGTGCTAAATTCTTCTGTACCAAAAGTCTCAATCATTACCTTTTCGGTCGTGTTGAGCCATTGCGAATAAAATTCATTGTAGCTCTGAATGGTTGGAACACCTTCAGACATTTTTTTGGTTTGCTCGGCCATGAGCATTTCCATTGCTTTTTGTCCTGAATTATACACCATGTATTGAAACTCCGTGTATTTTTTCCAGAACTGCGCAAAGTCTTCTTTCACTTTGAGCATGGCCTCATACGATTCTTTTTCTTTTCCTTCAGGCAACAAGCGTCCGAGTGGCTCTAAGGCTTTATCTATCTGATTAACAAACGGCTGCAACGATTCGCCAAAATTATAGGCCGATGGGTGCGCCATTGATTTGTTAAAACTTTGCACTTGGCTATTAAACGTATTTTGCCAATGCTTAAATGTATCTTGATAGCTGCTTACAAAATGCGAAAGCTCATTGAAATAATCTTTCATGCGCTCGCTATTAGCAAAGCCAAACATTTTATCGAACACTTCCTTATAAGCCTCTGGATTGTAGGCTTTTTTCCACCAGTCTGCATCTACTTGCGTGGCTGATGCCGAAAATTTTTGCCATTGTTGGGCAAGCGGCTGCCAAGTTTCGTAGAGTTTGAAATAAACACCACTTGCATTGATGAGCTGGTCAAAATTCCCTGCTTTGCTCCAATCGGCGGGCTTAAGGGCTGACCATTGAGGCGTTGCTTGCCCCAACCAACTCTGATACAAGCTGTTCCATTTTTCGTACAAACGCGATGCCTCTTTCAAGAACGCATCTTGCGAAAATGGTGGAGTAGTTGCTGAAGAAGCAGCTTTGTTGAACGTATCTGCCCATGTTTTGGCAAACGAAAGTTGCATATTAAGCAACTCATTGTACGTGTCGGTCGCGTTTTTGGTCAGTTGAGTTACTTGTGGCGAAACCGATACAGGTGCACTGCTAAAGGCCGATTCCATCAGTGTTTTCTGATTTTCGAACCAGTCTTTGTAGATGTCCGTACCTTTTTCCAGCACATTGCCTTTGGCAATAGATTCTTGAAACTTTTTGGTTGTTTCAACCATGTTGCTAACGGCCTTGTTTTGTGTCTCAACCCAAGCGTCCAATACATTTTTAGCTGTCTCCATAAAAATTACTTGTGATTAAATGAAAAATTAGAATAGATATTGTAGAGTAATAAATGCTATTGTGTTTTTCTTGCAAGCGAAAAAATACAATTGTTGTTTGGTCAATTAGATTTTTCTCTGCAAATTTGTATGATTTTGATATAAATTCAAAATATTAAGAGAAAATTTAACCAAAACGCAATTTTTAATCCAAAAAAATAAAACTATGGTAACAGTAGGTAATGTTTTTAAGCAAACTTTGCGGTATTCGCAAGAAGATGTGAAATCGTTTGCAACCGTAACAGGCGATAACAATCCTATACACTTAGACGAGGCCTACGCCGCCAACACCGTTTTTAAGAAACCCATCATGCACGGCTTTTTGAGCGGCAGTATTTTTTCCAAAATTTTTGGCACACAATTCCCAGGGGAAGGCACGATTTACCTCAAACAATCCATGGAATTTAAACGCCCGATGTTCGTGGACACTGACTATGAGGCCGTTTGTACGGTACTTGACACCGACCCAGAAAAACATACCGCTATTGTCCAAACCCAAATCTTTGACCTTAGCACCCAAAAAGTAGTGCTCGACGGCCAAGCCACCATCATGCACAAAGAAAAGATTTAATACCAATCCGTCCCGCCTTTGCGCATACAACGTAAAAGCGGGACGGATTTATTTAGACAAGAAAATTATCTAACATATCTACTTTTTTAATAAAATCATCAAGTGATAACCTACTAAATCGTTGTATTGTATCAATCATTTGTTGTTCACTACTATATTTTAGTAAAATTCGTACTTTCACATCGCTTAGTTTTTCCACTGGTTGTTTTAGCAACAACTCATGCCCTTTAGCTCGTCCCCAATTATAACTATAGTATTTTAACAATAAACATTCTAACCAAGCAACAATTTCATTTTCATCATTAGAAAATGTATAACCTTGCAATATATCAATAAATTGTTGGTGCATCTTGTCAATAGGAATGTGTCGTTTCAAATCATTATAAAAGTCTTCTTGAAGAAACTTTACATAAATCAAAAACGCAATTATTCGTAAATCAAGCTGAGTATTATATCCAAGTGTCCTTACCGCTATTCTTGTGTAACTTAGTATTTTTTCTTGCTGCCTGAGCGTTGCATTGGTTAATAAAAGTCTTAGAACATTTTTAAGCTCTATTTCATCGCTGCTAATACTTTGTAAAAAACTATCTAAACCATAATATTGATACAAATAGTTGAAAAATTTCTCATTATTAGGCTCAGGCAAACTGTATTCAATATCAATAAAACGGCGTAAATATTCCGTAGTATCTATATTGGCACTTCCATATACGCCACAAATGGCATGGCCTAATTGCTGTTTATCAATCGAAAGCACAAATACAATGTTAGGCACAGAAAATAAATGCTTAACTTGTTCTAGTACAGATACGGCATAATTGGGACGGCATCTATCCAACTCATCTATAATAAACACCAATGGTTTTTCTGGTGTTTTTTGTTGAAGTAATTCCGTCAAATTGTTTTTAAAGGCTTGAATATTTTGCTTCTTGGTGGCGTACTCGTTTACTTCTTTATCAAATATTTCTATTAGTCCCTTTGAGCCTTGAGAAATAGCCTCTACAACAACTTCTGTATCTATATAATTCTTAATAGCTCCTTTTAGTAAAGCGGGTATAATACTTTTTGAGAATGTAGCTGCTGCGTCTATCAATTTCTCAAATCCTTCCGAATCTTCATTGCCAAGCGAGGCTTTCAACTCGCCAATAATGGCCACCAACGGATTATCTTCAAAATCATTTTCCCACGCATTAAAATAAACAGTTTGAAACGCTTTCTCTTTCAAATATCGCTTCCACATTTGCACAAAAGTAGTTTTACCTGTTCCCCACTTATTGTTAATGGCCAACACAAAACCTGACGGATAATTTTCTACTAAACTGGTCAGCACTTCTGCGTATGGTTCTCTTTCCAATTTGCATTTGCCAAACGGATTTCCATTGTCATCCCAAAGATTTTCAATTCTAATACTCATACATTTAGGCTCTTTTTATATTTAAGTAAGAAAGTAAATTTATAACTATATTTTCAAATAAATAAAAAAACGCCGCATTAAATGCAGCGTTTTTTCTCTCATCACTTCTTTTTCCTGTTTTCAAAATAGGCGGCCACTTGCTCTGCGCCCAGCGCATTAAACGTAAAGGATTTGACCAAACCGCCCTTTTGCGCGGCCAACACGCCGTAACGCATATCGTCGTAACGTTCTTTTTGGTGCGCGTCGGGGTTGATGCAAATCTGAACGCCTTTTTGCATGGCATAGCCAATCCAACGCCAATCCAAATCCAGTCGCCAAGGGTTGGCATTGACTTCTATCATTACACCATTGGCAGCACAAGCATCTATAATTTTCTGGTGGTCAAGCGGATAACCTTCGCGGCGCAACAACAAACGCCCCGTCGGGTGACCCAAAATCGTAGTATAAGGATTTTCGATGGCTTTAAGGAGGCGTTGCGTGGCTTTGGCCTCGTCCATATTCAGCACCGAATGCACCGAAGCCACTACAAAATCAAATTGAGCCAAAATATCAGGCGCGTAGTCCAAACTTCCATCCGTGAGAATATCCGATTCGATGCCTTTAAAAATCTTGAACGGCGCAAGTTGTGCGTTCAATTGTTCTATTTCTTTGAGTTGTGCCAACACGCGTTCTTCCGTCAGGCCATTGGCATAAAACGCCGTTTTGGAATGGTCCGAAATTCCCAAATATTCAAAACCTTGTGCTTTGGCGTAAGCGGCCATTTCGGCCAGTGAGTCCGCGCCGTCGCTGTAAGTGCTGTGGTTATGCAAAATACCTTTCAAATCTTGATATTCAACAAGTTCCGTAATCGAAAATTGCTTGCTCCACTCCCACTCCTGCCGCCCTTCGCGCATGGCTGGCACGATGTACGGCAACTGGGCTTGTTCGTAGGCCTCTTGCTCTGTGGCGAACGTTTCGCGTTTGCGAATCCATTGCATGAAGGTTTGGCCTATGGCCAGAGGCTCGGCCAAATGCGCTGCTGTACCCGTAAGCAACAATTGTTTTTTGATGTAATCTTCTGGTTTACAAAAATTTACAGCAACCGAAACACCCGTTTCGAGCCAAACACCGCGCCACGTCCAAGGGTTAGAAAGTTGTGGGGTTGGCTGCAAATGCGGATATTGGTTAAGTGCCTCTTCGAGAATTTCGGGGCTGGCGGAAGCGACCAAAATTTCTATCACCGAAATAATTTCATCTTGTCGGCGCAAACTCCCCGTAAAATCAGCCTGAACAGTCTTGGGGCATTCTTGCAACAAATGCAAAAGCTGTTCGGCCAACGGCAGCGCATCCGAATAATGCAATTTTCCTTTATTTTCCTGAATGAAAACCAAAGCTTCCAAAATGGACTGTTGCGTTTTTTCACCAAAACCTTTGAACTTGGCCAGTTGGCCTGTCTGACAAACATCCCAAAGCTGCTCTACTGTTTCGATTTTATGCTCCAACCACAGCGCACGCACTTTCTTTGCACCTAAGCCTTTGATTTTCAAAAGTCCCGTTACGCCTTCGGGGGTTTTCTGCAAAAGAGATTGTAAATCCGTACAAGAACCTGTCTGGACAAGTTCGGCGATACTTTGTGCTACTTTTTTACCAAAAACAGCAGAAAGTTCTGATTCTGAAAGCATTGCCCAATTGTCATTGTTGCGTTCAGCGGCAAAAGTCGCATCGCGATAAGGCTTTACTTTGAAAGGATTTTCCTCGTGCAGCTCCATCAGCGAGACGATGAGGCGTATATTTTTGAGTATCGTTTTATTGTCCATTGACATACATTTTTGTACGAAATAACAGGAGTTTGGGCAAAAAACTAAGTCATTTTTTCTTTTTCAGATAAAAAACTAAAAATCAACCCCTTACAAAAAACATATAGAATAAAGTATTTAATTATTTAAAATAAAAATTACTAACTTTTGGGAAACATTAGCTTAATAAGCTCAATGTACATTTGTCCACCAATTAACAAAATAACTTTATGAAAATTATACAAAAAAGCGCGTGGCTTATTGGTGCCGCCATATTGGCACTCAGTAGCCCGAAATCATTTGGCCAAGCCAAGTCTTTTGCGGCAGGCGATTTGACCTATACCCAAAATTTTGATGGCATGGGCACAACGGGCACAGCCTATCCGACAGGTTGGGCAGGATCATCAAGTACAGGCACTGCCATCACAACCCTTACGGTAACAACAGGTTCAGCCAATTCAGGAACTATGTACAATGTAGGATCTGCTGGTGCTATCGATAGAGCACTTGGAACATTGGCTTCCAATTCAGTAACGCCCTATTTTGGAGCAAGCTTTCAAAACACAACAGGAAGCCTTATTACAGATATTGCTTGGACGGGTGTAATGGAGCAATGGAGAACAGGCAGCAGCAGCACAGCTAATGAAACCGTAGCTTTTGAGTACAGTTTTGATGCAACATCAGTAACAACAGGTACTTGGACAGCTGCCACAGGAATGGATTTGGTAGAAAAACAAACAGGCTCTACCTCTTCTGGCTTATTAGACGGCAATCAGGCAGCCAATAAAACAGCTATTTCGGCAAGTGTTAGCGGCTTAGGCTGGGCAAATAATGGCACTTTGTGGATTCGTTGGAAAGATGTAAACGATACAGGCAACGACGGTATTTATGCCATAGATGACTTTTCGATGACCGTAACGCCAGCAGCAGCAGCTTGTACGCCTACGCAATTGGCACTTAAATCAATTACGGTAGCCAGCCCAACAGTTGGTCAAACATTTAACATCACCGTAGAATCGCAAACTGGTACGGGTGTAGCTTGTGCAGTAGGTAGCGATTTGAATGTAACATTAAGCACTAACTTAGGTTCAATCGTAGGAACAAACACTGCCACTATCTCGAATGGTAGTACATCAGCTACTTTCACAGGTATTTCACTTACACAAGCAGGTCTAGCAACTCTTACAGCCACTGGCGCAAGTTTTACCAATGCCACACAATCGGTAACCGTACAAGAAGCAGCCAGCCAATTGGTATTCGGTAGCGTACCAAGCAGCGGCACAGCGACCAACATGGTAAGTACTTTTACAGTAACAGCCAAGCGTACCGACAACAGCACTGATAACACTTATGGTGGTAACGTAACTATCAGCAAAGCATCAGGTCCTGGCACATTGGACGGCACACTTACCAAAACTGCAAGCAGCGGAGTGGCCACCTTCAACGACATTACATTCTCGGCAGCAGGAACTTATACACTTTTAGCAACAGCTACTTCCGTAGCTGGCACTGTTACGAGTACCAACATTGTTATTAGCGTAGCACCTACAATGACAGAAGCATTTGTACCACAATACTGGGGCATGCAAAATGTAATTACTCCAATGGCGATTGGTTTAAGAATCAGCAATTTGCAAGCAAACACTACTTACGATATTCGTTTAGGCTTAGATACATTGGGTAGTGCCAATACTTCATTTGGAGCAGGTAGTATTTGGAGTGGTTCGGCCTATGGAGCTACCAATCCGAGCTTTACAACAGATGCCAGTGGAAACAGTGGCCTATTCTGGGTTTACTTACGCACCTCTGGAAATGCACGGTTTAAGGCGGGAAGATTTGTAACTATCAGGGCTGCCGTAGCTATTAACGGCAATACGATGCCAGGCACGCCTATGTTTGTTGGTGCAAATCAAATTCAATTACTTGATATTAGTGCAAGTGCTTCTACAGCAAGTACTGCCGATGATGGGGCTTTTGTAAAAGTAAACAATTATTTGAACGACTATGCTGGTCAGTACGTAATGATTTATAACAACACAGCAGGTACAGGCCGTCCGTTGTATGTTCATCAAAACCAAACAAGCACCGACGATAATGGATCGCAAGGGTCTTTACCTACCGACATTGCAACTATTTGGGACAATGCGGGTGTAACAGGTGATTTTGCAGGTGTAGTACCAATTGGTATTAACAATCCAAATGGAGTTCGTCGCGTGGAAGTTCGCAATGCCGCAGGTGCAATTATCTATGCGCTTACCGATGCTGATGGCATTTGGCCAAACGGTACAGCTACAGGCAGCCTAATACGCCGTCAGGTAGGTGCGATTGCCGCTTCTTGTAATAACCCCTCCAATTTCGCCGCAATATTAGGCGCAAGTGCAATAAAACTCACTTGGGATGCTGGTTCTTATAATGCGATAGAAGTTCAATGGAAAGCAGCCTCAACGTCTGTTTGGTATGGAGCGAATCCAACTGGTACGGCAGTTGCGTATCGTATTATTAATCTTGTTCCAAATACAAAGTATAATTTCAGATTAAGATGCCGTTGTATTGCAGGTGATGTTAATGCCAACTGGGATACCCTTTCTGCAACGACCTTGAGTACACCGACCTGTTCCCCTATCTCTCCAGTTATCGTGACACCAGGAGGAACCGGAGCTCGATTTGACTGGTCATCTTACACCACCAATACCTACATTTA
>NZ_FOLE01000016.1 GCF_900112255.1 Flexibacter flexilis DSM 6793 | reverse complement strand
CCGCCACCAGTGGCAGCCAAACCGATTAAAACAGACACAGCGAAGGTCCGACACATCGCCCCGATTTTAGTAACCAAACCGACTCCAGCCAAAAAGGTAAAAATCCAACGCACACCCGACACGCTTGAAAGACGACGACGGGAAAAGGCAACGATTATGAAAGGCGGAAAGTTAGACTTTACGCGCAACAGATACGACATTCAAAAGATAACGCCACGCGGCACAATTATAGAAAGTTCGTACAGCTTTGACCCCGAAACCGTCAAGGCCATTATAGTAAGTGATACAGGTTCTTTGGAAGTCGTGCACAAAACAGATAAAGAGCTATTACAACAATTCAGACGAGAACGCCGCAAACGAAGGTGGGGAACAGTAAAGGAGTTCGCTAAATACAGCCTTTCTCTTTACGGAGGTTATAAACTTGGAAAGTCTGGATTGTTAGGTTTTAAGGTCAATCTAAAATTTTAACATGACTAAAAAGCAGAAAAAACACACAATAGCCGCAGCAATAATATTTGTTGTGGCTATTTTTTTAGCCGCCCTGTTTTGGAAGCGACGGGAGAGCGGCGAGGGCGACACCTTAGAAGGCGCAGCCCGAAAGCCTAATTTTTTGGTTCGGGATTTTGTAGAAGACAATAGTTTTTACGAAACTATTACAGTAAAAGGCAAGCCTATAAAAGTTCAATTCACCCCCGCGTTTGATTTTTATACCCACGATAAAGGCAAAGCAAAAATCAATTACGCAGACATTACAGGGAAAACCAAAGGGCTGTATTTTATTATCAATGCCAAAACAAAAGAGCTTGTATATGTGGGTTATTCTTTTTCGGATAACACGCTTTACAAGACAATTTCGCGGCATTTTCAATCGTGGCCAGACAAAAAGCAATATCGGTTTACGGTTCCTAAAAAAGGCTATCAGGTTGTTTTAGCTTTGTCCGATAATCCACGAATTGCCGATGTTGAAAAGTATTACATACAGCGTTACAGGCCTAAAGGCAATGCCATGCAATACGAATTGTATTTTGAGCGCGAACGCATGGACTACGAAGTATTAGCTCCAGATTTACCTTTTACCACATCGAGAACTTACGAAGTGTTCACCGAGCAGCCGCCAGAAGAAGACCCGATGGAATGGTTCGCTAAAGAAGACGAAAACGAAGCTCCATTTTAACACCCCCCGACACCTGTACTCAAATACAGGTGTTTTTTTTGTTTTTGAGCTTAAATATTACGTGATTTTAAATCATACCTGGCAGCTCAACCGCAGGAGCTGTATCCTTTAAACAAAACGCTGATAATCAGCAAATATAAAACAGTATTAGTATTTGGTGTAAGCGCAAAGAACCGCTTTGTTTCGTATTTTTATTACATACTGTATTTGTAGTGCCTACACCAACGGCCAAAAACCAAACCAGCCACCGACCGCGTAAATTAGCAGTGCAATTGCTGTAAGAAATAATCCTGCTATTAGGTTGTTTTGTAGCTTTTTAGCTCTGTTTGTATATTTTTTCATACCCAAAATTACAGAAAAAGCCGCCCAAAACTACTATTTGGGCGGCTTTTTTGTGTCTAATTTGGATAAAAGCAACAAGTAAAGACCCGAAAAATGAGCCATTAAGAGCCAAAAAAAGGCCGTTAAGAGCCGTTAAGAGCCCTTTTTGTCCGTCTTTTGCTTACTTATTTTTCTTGTATTTTTCCCACATTTGAGCATAACCAGACAGGCGCAAATGGCCGTAATGCTTGGAAACCGTCGCTACATTGTCCCCAATGGTGGCGGCTGCAAGAGCAATGTCTCCCGTTTGGTCTAAAATGTTCATTACAACAGTGTGCCGTGCTTTATGTGCGCTGATATTTTTTTCGATTCCGCAAAATTCGGCTATTGCCCGAATGTGATTTCTTAATGTTCCCCTATTCAGTAATTCAAATTGCCAATCATACGCCTCTCCTATTGCTTTGGCACGCTCTGATAGTGGTACAAAGTACGTTTTCCCCGTCTTGTGTCTTACACCCTCAAGAAACAAAATACCCTCGTGTATTGTGATTTTATGGCGTTCTTGGAACTTTTCAAAGTCTATTAGCGAAATACCCGTTTCACACAGGAAAAGAAAATAATCACAGGCGCGGCGGTATCTTTCAGGCAAAGCCTCGCGGCTGGCCGCTATCTTTTCAAGTTCCCCTTGTTCCAAAAACGTAAGAGGCTTTTGTCTGCTTGGTTCTGGTGGAACAAAATCAATTACGCGCGGTTTGATGGCCGTTTTGAGAATCGCAATTAATTGCATTGCATATCCGTTGCTTTTTTCGGTAGAAACAAGACTGTAAAGGTTTTCAAGTGTTTTTGTGCTTATATCCTTCACATAAGTATCACCAATCAATGTGATAATTTTTTTACCAAACGCTTTGTATGAGTTTAGTGTAGCAAGTCGGATTTTGCGGCCTTCTTGTGCTATCAAAAAATTCTGTATTATCTCTTGTATGGTAGGGGCTGGGGGCGTTAGCGGTGTGCTTTCTGCGGCTGTTGGTTTGGGTTTGGTCTTTCGGGGCTTCCTTCGTAAGTATTCGGCTTTAATTTCGGCGGCTGTTACTTCTCGTCCCGTCTGGCCATTCAAAAAAATTTGTATAGCCTCCAGTTCCATTACTAACGCTCGCTTTTCCTTTTCGCATCCGCCTTCGTGGAAGTCTTGCCTATATACTTTGTAGGTGCTGGCAAAATTACGGCTAACTGTTTTACCACTGGTGTTAGCTACCTGAACAACTGCCATGATTACACCTTTTTTCGCTTTGTCTGTCTGGTTATCCCGAAACCAAAACGTTACATTCATGTGTTTTTAAATTTATCAACATAGTTTTGTTGGATTGGATTAAAACGACAAAGAAAAATAGTAGGTAGAATTTAAAAAAATAGTAGGTAATCTTTTTTTTGTCGTTTTTTTGTCAGGGATAAATCTAATTTTAGGGCGTTTTTGGTAGGTGGTTGGTTTTGAGTGTATTGTATTATTACAAAAAGCAATTTATTTGTTTATATTATATTGTATTATGCTTTTAATGGTATTTAAAAATCAAGATTAAATCGTTCTTACGCTACTCTCCTACCCCAGCAGAATGAGTAGTTGAAAGTCGAAAGATATAGATTTTTAGCATTTTTATGTTATTTTCAATATAAAGATTTTGTATTTAAAAGACATAACCCTCTAAAAATCAAGGAATAAACCTTTATTCTTCCCAAAGATTTGTCCCCCAAACGATTGCCGATTTATCATCAGAAACTGACACAATTTGGCGATTTTCCAGCCATAACAATTTATTTACGGAGCTGCCATGCCCCCCATAACGGGCTTTATCTATCACTTTGAGCAACTGAAAGTTCGCAGCATTCCAAATTTTGATGGTTTTGTCCATGCTCGCAGAGGCAAAATACGCCCCATCGGGTGCATAAACCAAATGATTTACGGCAAACAAATGCGCTGCAATCATCTGATTTTCAGCATACTTTTGCGCTATATCCCAAACCCGAATTTTGGCATCTCTCCCACCCGACACCAACCACCGACCACATGGCGAATATTGTAGCGTAAAAACGGACAGGTCGTGTGCCTGCCACTGCTGCGCCAAAGTCCAAGTATCTGTATCAAAAATGCGAATAAAACCATCAGAATAACCTACGGCCAACTGATTGTGCACCCGACTAAACGCCAAACATCTGGCACTTTTATCCGAAAACGAGAAAATATTTTTTATTGTAAAAAACTGAAAATCAACCAAATAAATATTTCCATTTTCAGCGGCAACCACGAGCGTATCAACCACGAGGGTTATATCAAAAATCAAAAAACTTCCCAGATGTAACGACTTGGCTTCTTTGTTTTGGGCGAGGTCTATGGCGTGGAGGCCATCGCCATTTTGCCCAACAAACAACGTTTGGGACGGCTTATGATGATAAAGCGCGTACACCGAACTCGGGATTTGTGCCATCAGTTGCCCTGTGTCGGGCTTGCGCAAATCCCAGCCCACTAAAAATCCATCGCCTCCCGACGAAAAAAAAGTATGTTCGTTTGCGCCTTGCTCCAACGCATAAACGCAATCACGATGCCCTGTATATTGTGCTTTTTTTTGCACCAAAAGGCTTTTGCCTATTTTCATGCAAAACTATTTAATCTCCTCATAATCAATATATTCACCCGCTTCAAAATTGCGCTGTGTGCGATCTTGGTCAGACTCTATGCGTACTTCGCCTTCTTTTTGGCGTGGCGGCTCTTGCTTGTTTTGGCCAGTACGTGTGTTGGAGTAATAAAAACTACGGCTGCCACCACCTTCAGCCATTTTGCCCAAAATCCAACGGCGAATAAAGGCTTTCACTACTAAGCCAAAAATTTTGTAGAGTGCGTAAAAGAAGAAAAAATATATAACGAATTTTATAATACCTAACATAATTCAACTAATTTTCAGATAAAACACTTACGAATCCGAACACGAAATAAGGGCAATTAGTTTAAATAATCTAACGCTTTACCGAAGGTAAAATATATTTTCGAAGTTCTAATGCGGGTTTTTCCACCCAATGCCACGAAAAATATCCCAAAATAGCACTTATTAGCACAGACAAAGGCATCATTATAAATAAAGGATAATCTGCTCCTAAAATGGCAATTAGTACTTGCTGTACAAACATTCCATATAAATATATACCATAAGAAAAATCGCCATATTTCCCGAAATTATAGGTATAATTAAGAGCAGGATTAAATGCCAACCAAAACAATAAATAAGGCAAAAATAAAGCGGTTATAATACTTTTAAATTGAAGAAAAAATGGAATATACCATGTAATAATCCATAAAACCAACATCAAAAATGCCAGTGTATTGATATATTTTATATTGTCTCTATAAAGATAATATATACTTCCCAGCTGAAATATAATCATAAAATATATAGTATGATAAAGGTCTAAATCTGTATATATTAAATAATATCTAAACTTATCAGGAACAGGATAAAAAGAGATAATTTCATAAAATACAATTAAAATAAAAAAAGCAACTATATACCAAACACGTCGTTTTTTCGACAAAAATCCTAAAGCATAAGCAAAAGCTAAAATAAAATACATCATCATTTCATAAACTAAGCTCCACGCAGAGCCCATAACGGCATGATATGGCTGATTTTCAAAAACATATGGCAATTCCCATTGCATCTTCAAAAGAAATACATTCAACATAAATGTCCATGTATTTACATTACTAAAATAGACAGATGCAGGTACAGACGCAAAGAAATAACCAACCAAAATACAAAAAAGTGATGCCGCAGCTAATGCAGGAATTATCCTTAAAAATCTTTTAACAAAATAATCTAAGTAAGACGACGAACTTTCTAAACTTTTAGTAATCAAATAACCACTAATAATAAAAAAAGATTTTATCCCAATTCCACTAAAAGAGATTGCTCCATTTGATAATTCAGACAATGTATCTGATTCGGGTTTACCTATCAATACAGACCAATGTGTAATAATTACAAAAGAAGCGGCAAAAAAACGAAGTATATCAAAATTATTTTTTGCTCTAATAGATACGTTTGTCATTCTTTATTTTATTCTTTATAAATTAAATTTTTTAGAAAAATACTCGTAAGCCTCGTTGAGTTTTTGGCTTACTTGTTGGGCGGCTTTTTGCTTTTCGGGCTGGCCATGAAAACGGTCGGGGTGGTATTGTTTCATTAGTCGTTTGTAAGCCGCCTTAATTTGAGCATAATCAGCCCCTTTGGATAGTTCTAAGGCTGCATAATACGCCGCTTCTTTGTCTTGAGCTGTACTATTTGAAGATTGTTGCCTTTGTTGCTGTCCACGTTGTTGTTCATATTGCTGCCGCTCTTGCTGTTGTTCTTTTTGCTGCTGCTTTTCCTCGAACTCCTCAAATTTCCGAAAAGGCCGTTCATAGTCACGGGCTGCTTGTCGCGCAGCCTCAATATTAGACTTAATAATTTTTATAATTTTATCTAAAAGCATTGTTATAAAACAAGAATTTGCCCAAAAATACTTTTTTGTTGAGATATTGCCTAATTCGGCGTTAAGGCTTACGCTATAATTGTTTGTATTGGCCAATAAAACACCTAAAAAATGAGTAGCTTGCCGAATAATTTCATTTTATTGAATTGTACTTTTCCTGAATTATTTGTCTAATACCAAAAAAAATGGCTATTTTGCTTTGAATTTGGTTTTAATTTAAGAGTTTTGCAATCACAACACTTTTCATACTATATACATCTTGTTTGTAATTTTTGGGCTAATCCATAACCCAAAGAAAGCAAACGCATTTTGGAGCAATAAACCCCCGAATACATCAGATATGGCAGAAATTATCCGAATGCCGAAAATGAGCGACACCATGACTGAAGGTGTAATCGCTGCGTGGCACAAAAAAGTTGGTGACAAAGTAAAGGCTGGCGACGTGTTGGCCGAAGTTGAAACCGACAAAGCTACGATGGAACTTGAATCTTACGAAGACGGAACACTTCTTCACATTGGCGTAGAAGCTGGCCAAGCAGTTGCGATTGATGCCCTCATTGCCATTTTGGGCAAAGATGGCGAAGACATTTCGGCCTTAGTTGGCGGTGGCGCAGCCCCTGCACCTACTCCAACCCCTGCGGTAGCGGCGGCCTCTGTGGCCAACATCAAAGCCAACGTAATTCGTATGCCAAAAATGAGCGATACGATGACGGAAGGCACGATTGCTGCTTGGCACAAAAAAGTAGGCGACAAAGTAAAAGCAGGCGACGTGTTGGCCGAAGTCGAAACCGACAAAGCTACCATGGAGCTTGAATCTTACGAAGACGGAACACTTCTTTATATAGGCGTAGAAAGTGGCTCAGCCGTAGCCGTAGATGGCGTAATTGCTGTTATTGGCGAAGCGGGCACAGACTACACACCATTGCTACAAGCAGGTAGCGCACCAGCAGCCACCGAAGCTGCCCCAGCCGCTGCCAGCAATAGTGCAGCCGCTGCACCTGTAACCACTACCACAACGGCCTCTTCTTCGGACGATAGCCGCGTAAAAGCCTCTCCGCTTGCACGCAAAATAGCCGAAGAAAAAGGCATTAACATTTCTAACGTTACGGGAAGTGGCGAAAATGGCCGCATCGTAAAAAAAGACGTAGAGAGCTTTACGCCTGCCGCCGCAGCTCCAGCCAAAACGGCTGCACCTGCTGCCAAAACTGCCGCACCAAGTGCGCCTGCGGTATTCGGACAAGAAAGCTACGAGGAAGTGCCAGTTTCGCAAATGCGCAAAGTAATTGCTCGCCGCTTGTCGGAAAGCCTTTACACTGCTCCGCATTTCTATCTTACAATGGAAATCAACATGGACAAGGCCATCGACGCACGCAAAAGCATCAACGAATTTGCAGGCGCGAAAGTCTCGTTTAATGATATGGTAATCAAGGCAGTAGCTGTGGCTTTGCGCCAACATCCGAAAGTAAATTCTTCGTGGCTCGGCGACAAAATCCGTTACAACAAACACATTCACATTGGCGTAGCCGTAGCCGTAGAAGAAGGCTTGCTCGTGCCTGTGGTGCGTTTTGCTGACCACAAATCTATCACCAGCATTTCTTCTGAAGTGAAAGATTTGGGCGGTCGTGCCAAAAACAAACAATTGCAACCAGCCGACTGGGAAGGTAGCACTTTCACCATTTCTAACTTAGGAATGTTCGGTATTGATGAATTTACGGCTATCATTAACCCGCCAGACGCTTGTATTTTGGCTGTGGGCGGCATCAAAGAAACCGTAATCGTGAAAAACGGACAAATGCAAGTAGGCAATATTATGAAAGTTACGCTTTCGTGCGACCACCGCGTAGTAGATGGCGCAATCGGTTCGGCCTTCTTACAAACGCTTAAAGCCCTATTGGAAGACCCAATTCGTTTGTTGGCATAAAAAGTTTTCTAATCGAAAAAACAATAATTACTTTGTGCCTGCTTTTTATATTAAAAGGCAGGCATTTTTTATTTAAAACTCACTTACTAATGTTTAGGAAATTTGTTCGTCGGTTTGGGAAAACATTAGCACTGCTAACCGTTGGGCTTGTTTTGCTCGTGCGAGGTTGTTATTCTTTTGTGAATTGGAAAACCAAAACGACACATTATGACGAAATAGCGCAAATCCCCGCCCGACACGTTGGTTTGGTTCTTGGCACAAGCAAACGCCTAAGTGATGGTTCGCCTAATCCATTTTTTCAATACCGCATTGAGGCGGCAGCCAAACTCTACAAAGCCCACAAAATCAAATACTTAATCCTTAGCGGCGACAATCGGCACTACACTTACAACGAGCCACAAGACATGAAAAAAGCATTGTTGGCGCGAGGCGTACCCGAACAAGCCATTTTCATGGATTATGCGGGACTGCGTACTTTTGATTCGGTGGTGCGCTGCCAGCAAGTATTTGGACAACAACAATTTACGATTATTTCGCAACGTTTTCACAACCAACGCGCCCTATACATTGCCAAGCAAATGCACATAGATGCCATTGCTTTTGATGCCGAAGATGTCGGGTTTTGGCGCGGTTTCAAAACGCATTTTAGAGAACAATTTGCCCGCGTAAAAGTGCTGATAGATATGCACTTGCTGCACCCTGAGCCGCATTTTTTGGGAGAAAAACTCTACATTCCAAGTTAAACTATAAAGAAAAAACCTTATAGGTTTTAAACACCTATAAGGTTTAATTTCAAAAAATTACTCTTCGTAAGCCCAATCAATTTGGTGTTTCATGTCTTTGATTACCAAACCATTGGCTTTAAAATAGGCGCGAATTTGGTCAATTTTGTCGTATTGCTTTGCTTCTTTGTATTCTTTGTAAAGATGCAAAAGCCCTTGCGCGAAACCGTCAATATCTTGGTTTGCTTCTTCTTTTAGCCCCAAAATATCTTGAATGATGGTTACAAAATTAGTTTTCATGCTTGTAAAAGCCTCCTCGCCTACTTCCGAAAAAGCAATTTGACCCATGTACAACTGATTGATTTTTTTGAGCAAATTAAACAGTTGGGCAACGGTTACGGCGGTGTTCAAATCGTCGTTGAGACCATCAAAACAACCTTGTATCGACTTGGCAATTTCCTCAGCGTGTTGCGGATTCAGGGTTTTGGTTTCGTCGGCTACAAACTCCATTTTCTTCATGATTCTAAGGCCATTCATCAGGCGTTTGTAACCTTTTTGGGCGGCTTTGAGCGCATCGTTCGAGAAGTCCAGCGTGCTGCGGTACTGCGACTGCAACATAAAGAAACGCGACGTCATGGGGCTATAAGCCTGTTCCAAAAGTGGGTGTGCGCCTGCGAAAAGTTCGGTCGGAAGAAACGAATTGCCTAACGATTTACTCATTTTCTGGCCGTTTACGGTGAGCATATTCGAGTGCATCCAATAGCGCACGGGGTCTTGACCGTTTGCGCCGCGACCTTGTGCAATTTCGCCTTCGTGGTGCGGGAATTTCAAGTCCATGCCGCCGCCGTGAATATCAAAAGTTTTGCCCAAATACTTGGTACTCATACAAGTACATTCGATATGCCAACCTGGAAAACCTTCGCCCCAAGGCGAGTTCCAGCGCATCAGATGTTCGGGTGCTGCTTTTTTCCAAAGGGCAAAATCCAAGGAATTGCGCTTCTCGCCTACGCCGTCCAACTCGCGGGTTTCCGTGAGCAACTCATCTATTTTTCTACCCGAAAGTTTGCCATAATTGCCGCCCTGTTCGTTGTAGCGGTTAATATCAAAATACACAGAGCCGTTAGAAACATAGGCTAAGTTATTGTCTATGAGTCGTTGCGTCGTTTCGATTTGCTCCACGATGTGGCCTGTGGCGGTTGGCTCGATGCTTGGCGGCAAAAAATTCATTTGCTCCAACACCTGATGAAAATCGTTGGTATAACGTTGCACGATTTCCATTGGCTCGATTTGTTCGAGCTTGGCCATACGCCCGATTTTGTCTTCGCCCTCGTCGCCGTCGCCGACCAAATGGCCAACGTCCGTAATATTGCGCACGTAGCGCACTTTATAGCCCAAGAAAGTAAGGTAGCGATAGAGCGTATCGAATGTTAGGAAAGTACGCACGTTGCCCAAATGCACATAATTGTACACGGTAGGACCGCAGACATACAAACCCACAAATGGCGGATTAATTGGCTGAAAAACTTCTTTTTTGCCCGAAAGCGTATTGTAAATTTTGAGTGTTTGTATCATGGAGAATTTCACTAAAGAGACCTAAACCAATGCCTTACAAAGGCATTTGGGCGACAAAGGCCGCAAGTTACATTTTTTCGATTAGGGAGAAAAACCTATTGTTAGGTTTAGCGCGTTTGGGCAATAAAATCGGCGCAAGCTTGTGCGGGATTTGATGTTTTCATAAATGTTTCGCCAATCAAAAAACCACGATAACCAGCCGCACGCAGCGAGCCAATCACCGAAGCATCCGAAAAAAGGCCACTTTCCGAAACTTTCACAAACTCGGCGGGAATATGTTCGGCCAACTGAAACGACGTATCCACCGACACCTGAAACGTGCGCAAACTGCGATTGTTCACGCCCACCAATGTAACATGCGGCTGAATGCTGCGTTGCAATTCTTCCAAATCGTGCACTTCTAAGAGCACTTCCAAACCCAATGAGGCGGCGAAAGCGGCCAAATCTTTGATTTGTTGGGGTGTAAGCATGGCCGCAATGAGCAAAATCACGTCTGCGCCAATGGATTTGGCTTGTAAAATCTGGAACTCGTCCAACACAAAATCTTTACGCAAAATCGGGCATTGGTTTGCACCACGTGCCGCCAGCAAATCCGCCGTATTTCCGCCAAAAAACTGGGTATCCGTCAGCACAGACAATGCCGCTGCGCCAGCCGCCACGTAACCCGAAGTAGTTTCGACGACAGAGGCTTGGCCATTGATTATGCCCTTAGATGGCGATTGGCGTTTGAACTCGGCAATCACCCCCGACGAACCCACACGCGTAAGACTTTCTTTGATAGAAATAGGCTTTGCCGCAAACCATTGGGTGTTTTCTAAATCTTTGACAGAAAAAAGTTGCTTTTGCTCGGCCACTTCTACGGCTTTATGCGCCGCGATTTTTGCTAAAACGTCTTCCATTGGAGAGTAGGTATATTTTTATAAAATTGATTTTACTAACATTATTCACCACAAAGCTATACCTCTGAGCAAAAAAAGCAAATTCGAGCACAAGACACACTGCCCAGATTTTGAGTGTTTCTTTGGAGTTTACAAACAAAAACGGCAACTCTTATTGCTAAGAATTGCCGTTTTTGTGATAGAAATATTTATATAGTCAGTCAATTACTTCGTAACGACTAATTGTTTTTGCATTACTTGTGTAGCCGAAGCAACAGACACCGTGTAAACACCTTGTGGCAATTCCGCTACCGACAATGTTACTTTGTCTGTAAGCACTACGCCGCTTTGTGATTTCACCACTTGGCCTAATGTGTTGCTAATGCTAATTTCTACGGTTTTGTTTGTCCAAGCTACATCATCCACAAACAAAGTAGCTGTTTTTTGTGCAGGGTTCGGATACAACTTCAAAGCTGCATTTTTGATATTTTGTTTTGTGCCAGTTACTGGAATAATATCCGTAGCCCAACGAGGCAAAATCTGATAACCACCCGCAAACGGCGCAGCCGACGTAGTGGCGAACTGTCCACCGATACCAATCAAATGGAACGTTCCCGTAGGTGCAGGCTGTGCATACAAATCTACATCATTATCAATACGCATTTGGAAAGTAGTAGTACCGTTAGTTACGTCCACATTAAAGCCAGAACCTGTACCAGTCCATTGAGACGGCGTAACAATATGTACATTTTCAACACGTACCAAATTAGATTCTGTTGTTTCGTCCAGTATGTCCACAATCAAAGGCGTTTTGATTGGACGGTTAGTCGCCACAATTGCCATCGAATCAGGTACGATTTCAGTCAAACCTCTGTAAATGGTTACTTTACCCACCACGCGAAGGCTATCACCTTGCGTAACTGTATATGGGCTTGGTAAAGCGGCATTTGCTGCCGTGCTATAAATAGCCACGCCGTTAGTTGGGTCAATCAACGTAAATTGGAATACTTTACCGTTGGTTGCATTTTTATTGATATTCACCCCATAAACCGTACCATACAAACGTACTGATTTACCTAACATATAAGGCGTACCGTCTGCGCGGTTGTTGCGTACGCTGTCGATAGGCACAGTTGGGATACCACCGATAGAACCGCCGTCGTCGTTGGTAATCGTAATGGTATGCGTTGGCGTAAGTCCAAGGCTCAAACCCGTCGAAGGATTAACCAAAGAAAGGACAATTGTTTCGTCAGGTTCGTTTGTCGCATCACCTGTTACATTTACGGTTACCACTTGCGAAGTAACGCCAGCTGCAAACGTAAGTGAAGTAGTCGCCAATGTAAAATCAGAAGCATCTGCTGTACCGCCAGTTACTTGTACCGCTACTGTTTTTGGAGTTGCAGCAGCAGGAGAAAGATTTACACTAATTGTATAGCTTGTAGTGCCAGCATTGCCCTCAACTACACTACCTGCCGCTTGCACAAATGACACTAACGTATCGCTTGCCACTGGCGTAAAGCCCCACGCACGCGCCACCAATTCAGGATAAGCAATGTACGGGTTATAGTTGCCCTGTGCTTGTGCTACACGTGTATTGCGTTGCAATTCAGTAGCATCCACAGGATCTTGCAAATGCCATTGGTAAAGCGTAGCTGGGTTGTCAACAACCGATGTAATACCATTGGAAACCGCCGTTGGGTGCACGGTGAAGAAATAGAAAATAGCACGTGCTATGTTTCCTTTGTGGTCTTCGCGCGGCTCGAATACGCTTGAAGTACCGTTAGAACGGAACTCGCTGTATTCGTCTATGTTCGCGGTCGGGATAGTTGCTGATTGTTCCGACAAACCACGCATCCATTTAGTTGCTTGTGCGTCAGTAATTTCTGCAAATTTATAGTTGCTGCGCACATTATTCCAATCGTCCACTGTCGGGAACAAATGGTGAATATCGTCCACGTAAGGCGTTGCTTGGCCAAAGAAGCTTTGCGGAATGGTATGCTCTGTGTTAAAACTTGACGTTGTTACACTTGGTCTGCCCGAACATTGAGAAAGGTTATATTCATAACCACCATATACACAACGAATTTTGTTACTGTTGTTATCGGCATAGCCAAACATTTTATCGCGCGCCGTGTTGTAGCCAAGAGATGTACGTTTGCCGTCGTACCAGTTTTGTTTGAGCCAATCTTTAAGAGCCTGACCCGACAAATTAGCGGCAGGAGCAGCTGGCATCGTTGGAGCAGCACTTGTACCACATTGTGCCCAACCCGTCAGCGTTGCCAAACTTAAAAGGGAAACTAAGAAGATTTTTTTCATAAGTAATGATAAATTAAACTGTGCTTGTCTTTGTTTTTAGGCTAAAAAGAACTGACCTAAAAGCATTGTTTTTTGCAAGCCCAAAAACAGTGCAAATTACGGAATTTTATACCATAAATTATGTTAAGGAAAAATTAAATCTTTAAAATTGCCTTAATAAAAAAAACAAAAAGCTGTGCATTTGAAAAATAAATATCAAATAACACAGCTTTTATTGAAATTTTTTCAAAATATAAAATTCAGACTATTTAATTTCAGCCGCAACAGCAACCGACTTACGGCCAGCAGACACCAAATGCCAATTGTAAACCACAATTGAGAGAAATATTAGCACATACGCCACGACTTGTTGCGGACTGGCCATTTCCCCAAAATACAGAAACGCCATCGTAAAATTAATCAGCGGATTGATATACATCAAAATCCCAACAGTACCCGACGAAAGCTCTTTTAAGGCAAATAAATTTAGAAATAATGGCAGAATCGTAAAAATTACACCCAAGATAAGTGTTTGGGTCAGAAAATGGCCATCAGGAAGCATGGCTCCACCCGCAGGCAGCGTAAGCCAATACCAAGGCGCAATCACCAAAAACGAAATAGAAAGCTGTACACCCAACAAAACAATTTTGTCATAGCCCTGAAATTTGCGTTGGGCAATTAAATAAAAAGCATAAGAAGTGGCCACCAATAAACTCATAACCATTCCCAAAAATGACCCCGAAGCAACCAGCGAGCAACTTACGGC
Source organism: Flexibacter flexilis DSM 6793 (assembly GCF_900112255.1). Lineage (NCBI taxonomy): Bacteria > Pseudomonadati > Bacteroidota > Cytophagia > Cytophagales > Flexibacteraceae > Flexibacter > Flexibacter flexilis. The sequence continues at coordinate 23,243 of NZ_FOLE01000016.1, read as the reverse complement.
ACTTAACGAAATGGCCAACCATTGGTTGCGTAACAGCTTTTCGGAAAGTACCAAATAGCCCAACAACGAAGTAAGAATCGGGCAAATCAGATACGAAAACGAACCCGCCTGCACACTCACCTTATTTACTACATAAATGAAAAGCAACCAGTTAAAACTCAACAAAAGGGAAGCCGTTGTCATGACAGTCAGCAACTTACGGCGCGACAGCCCAGACTCCGAACGAAACTTTTGCCAGTCGGATTGTAGGGCTTTGCGCTTGAGAGTCAGCAACAAAATAATAGTACCCAACAACGCAAATGAAATTCTGTAAAACATGATTTGGCTGCTGGCATAGTCGCTTACAGCTCTGAGCGGAAACGGGATAAAACCCCAAATAACAAAAGCCGCAATCGCAGCTAAATAGTACCGATTGATTTTCATTTTCGGAAAGAAATAAATGCTTGGTTGATGAGTTGAATGTTTACGCCATAACAACGCTTACCCTCAAAAAGTTTGATATGACAAGCATTGCTTTGCGGCGGCAAAATTAGACACACAAACACTTCTTTACCAAAAAGATATTCTATAATTTGCCAAATAATTCAGAACCACTTCAATACACTGATTATCAAGACAAACACATATTTAATTTGGCGAATAATACTCTCATGTACGCTATTATAGACATCGAAACCACAGGCGGGCAGCCTACACAAGATAGAATTACGGAAATTGCCGTTGTCATTCACGACGGCGAAAAAATCGTGGAAGAATACAGCACACTCGTCAATCCGTGCCGCAGTATTCCATACCAAATAACACAACTCACGGGCATCAGCAACGAAATGGTACGCGACGCGCCGAAGTTTTATGAAGTGGCCAAGAAAATCGTAGAACTTACTGAAAATAAGATATTTGTGGCGCACAATGTGCGCTTTGATTATTCATTTATCAAAAAAGAATTTAATGATTTGGGCTACAATTATTCGCGCAAAACACTCTGTACCGTGCGCCTGAGTCGCAAAATTTTGGCGGGTCTTCCCTCGTACAGTTTGGGGCGTTTGTGCGAAAGTTTGCAAATTCCCATGACAGCCCGCCACCGCGCCTTAGGCGATGCGATGGCTACCGCGCATCTGTTCACGCTGTTGCTCCAAAACGACGCGCAAGACACTATCCAGAAAACCGTAGCCGACGAAGTAAAAGCCGCACTGTTGCCGCCGAGTCTGAACCGTCAGCAAATCAGCGAGTTGCCCGAACTGGCAGGCGTATATTATTTCCACGATGCCGAAGGCCGCGTGATTTATGTGGGCAAAAGCAAGTCTATCCGCAAACGCGTACTGAGTCATTTTGCCGTAGACTTGAAAAGCAAAAAAGCCATTGAATTTAAAAATAACATCGCAGATATTACCTATGAAACTACTGGAAATGAACTTGTTGCTTTGCTTTACGAATCGCATCTTATCAAAAAAATAAAGCCACTGTACAACCGCGCCCAACGCCGCAGCAATTTTAGTTATGGCATTTATGACTACGAAGACGGCAACGGTTACATTAATTTTGTGGTGGAAAAAGTGCGCACAGGCCAAACGCCCCTACTCTATTTGAGCAACGCCGACGCGGGCAAAAACACGCTGTTTAACATGGTGCAGCAATACCAATTGTGCCAGAAATATTGCGGACTTTACAAAACGCAAGGCGCGTGTTTTGACCACCAAATTAAAGTATGTGCGGGGGCTTGCGTGCAAAAAGAGTCGCCCGAAAGCTACAACGAACGCGCCCAAAAAGCGATAAAACGTTTCCGATACGCACACAACAATTTTTTTATTTTGGGAGCAGGCCGCCAACAATACGAACAAAGTGTGGTTTGGGTGGAAAATGGTGTGTATAAAGGTTTTGGCTTCGTGGATACGAGCACAGGCGGCACGCACGAAGACCTCAAAAATGCCGTAAAGCCTTACGCCGACAACCGCGACGTACAGCAAATTATTCGCAGCTACATGAAAACAATGCGCACCGAAAAACTCATCGTGTATTAGTTTTCGGCTTGGGCACGGAATTTCCGCATATAAAATGTAACTTTGCAAGGCAACGCGCCCACGCGGAATATTTGTTTTGGGCGCGGTGTTTAATGTTTTTTTAGTTTTTGCTTTTTTAAGATAAAAGAATGATTCGTAGCCTCACGGTAAGTTATACTACTCCACCACACGTTCCTGCTCCTTACAGCCATCATTATTCCCTCAAAGCCGAAGTAGTAGGCCAGCAGGTCAATTTGGAATATTCCATCACGTACACCGACCGCGACACGATTTCTTTGGAAGAAATTGAGAACGAAGGCTTTACAGAAGATGACAATCAACAAATAAAAGCCATAGTCGGGACTATTTGGGAAAAACCTTTGGTAGATTTAATTGCCAAAACGACCATTTTGCCCGAAGGCCAACACTTAGAAGACTTTCACGACGAAGTACACGTGGACTGGACGACTGCCGATGGCAAACGCGTACAAGGCATTCCCGAAAACGTAACAGATTGGCAATATTTGGTACAAGAACTTATCCAAGCTACACTGGAGCAATCGTCTCAGGAACAGCCACTTACCATTCGTTACAAACGCAACGAGAAAGACCACAGCACAACACTCATTACTTTAGTGGTGAAATTTGCGCAACGCAACGCCGAAGTAAATGTAAGCGGCTCAAAAGCGGCACCAGTTTTGCATACGCTCAACTGGGAACAGCTACGCCCCGTGTTGCAAGCCGTGTATGCACCCGAATATTATCCAGAAAAAGCACTCGAAACAGAGCCAACCCAAACGGGTGAGTTCATTGATTCGGGCGATGGTTTTTGGTACAAAATCGGGGATGGCGTGCGCAACTTGCGCGGGCAAAACGTATTGCACAAGCTGCAAAAGCAGTTTGAACAATGGCTATAACCAAATCTCAACCAATTGATTACCAATTTTTTATTTAACAAAATGAAATCAATCCGTTTCTTTGCTATCGCGGCCATGTTGTTGGCATTGGGTGGCAACCTACAAGCTGCCCCGAAAAAAATCACGGTGGCATTTTACAACTTAGAAAATTTGTTTGACACAGAAGACGACCCCACCATAGACGACGAAGAATTTTTGCCAACTGGTAAAAATCGTTGGGATGCCGACCGCTACCAACGCAAATTGGAGCACATGGCCGACGTAATCGCGCAAATTGGCGACGAAGACGGTCCTGAAGTGTTGGGCGTATGTGAAGTAGAAAACCGCAAAGTAATGCAAGATTTGATTGCAACCCCAAAACTTCGCGACCGCAACTACGACATCGTACACGTAAACTCACCCGACGGACGCGGTATTGATGTAGGCTTTTTCTACAAAAAAGACGTGTTCACGTACCTTTCGCACCGTGCCCTAAACGTGAGCTTTGCCGACGAGCCTACGCTTAAAACACGTGATATTTTGATGGTAAAAGGCTTGCTCAAAGGCGACACAGTGTATTTCTTCGTGAATCACTGGCCATCAAGACGCGGCGGCGCGGCCAGCGACGGCAAACGCAAAGCGGCAGCCACTCGCACACGCGGTGTTATTGACTCGATTTTGACGCAAAGCCCTAATGCTAAAATTTTGTTGATGGGCGATTTTAACGACGAGCCAACCAACGAGAGCATCAAAGACGTACTCAACGCTTCGGGCAACGAAAAAGAGCTAAAAGACAAGCAACTGTACAATGCCATGTGGGATTTGAAACAGGCAGGACGCGGTTCGCATAGCTACCAAAAAGAATGGAGTATGCTCGACCAAATGATTATATCTCAAGGTTTTTTGAACAAAAAAAGCAAAGGTGCTCAGTATGTAAAAAAATCGGCTAATATTTACGAAGCTGATTTTATGAAAGAAACCAACGAAAAATACAAAGGTCAGCCGCTCAGAACGTATGTTGGGCCTAAATACATGGGCGGTTATAGCGACCATTTCCCTGTTTATTTGCAATTAAAGTAATTTCAATTCGCTAAAAACAAAGTATTTACGTTATTTTTATCAAAAAAACAGGCACTATTTTTCTGTTGAAATTTTAGTGCCTATTTTTATGCCCCATTTTCTAAACAACAATCACCGCTATTAAACTTTATCTTTCAGTCATTATGAACGAAACAGCATCTTTAACAATTTTGCTTACAGGCGGCGCAGGCTTTTTGGGCAAACATATCACAGCATTTCATGAAAGCATTGGGAATAAAGTGGTTACTCTTGGACGCGAGCGTAACAATACCCTCGTAACAGACCTTTCCAACACAGTTCCAGACCTTTCTAACTATACATTTGATTATGTGATTCATGCCGCAGGCAAGGCGCACGTAGTCCCACAAAATCAAGCAGAAGAGCAAGAGTTTTTTGATGTAAATTATTGGGGAACAATCAATTTGCTGGCTGGCTTAGAAAAATGCCCGACCTTACCCAAAGGCGTAGTGCTGATTAGTACCGTAGCCGTTTATGGCTTAGACAGCGGCGAACTTATCAAAGAATCGCAGCCCTTGGCAGCTTCTGAGCCTTACGGAAAAAGTAAGATTCAGGCCGAAGAAGCTGTAAAAGATTGGGGCGTAAAGCATGGCGTTTCGGCGGCGGCTTTGCGTTTGCCATTGGTGGCGGGCACGAATCCCCCTGGCAATTTGGGCGCGATGATTTCGGGTATTAGCAAAGGTTTTTATTTGAGTATCGGGGAAGCTGATGCACGCAAAAGTATTGTTTTGGCTAATGACGTGGCAAAAATCGCGGTAAAAGCGGCGCAAGTAGGCGGTATTTATAACCTCTCAGACGGGCATCACCCCAATTTTGAGGAGTTAGAAACACTTATTAGCCAACAACTTGGCAAGAAAAAACCAATAAAAATTCCTTACTTTGTGGCCAAAATGTTGGCTTGGGCTGGCGATGCGTTTTTCTTTGTTACACGCCGACGTTTCCCTATCAACAGCCGCGCTTTGAGCAAAATAACCAGTCCGCTCACTTTTGACGACACACTGGCACGCCAACAACTCGGCTGGAAACCAACAGGTGTTTTGCAAGGTTTTAAAATTAAATAAACAACTGATTTTCAATTTTATATAAAAATAAAATATAGCTGCGGCGGCCATGCCGAACACCGCAAGCAACCCACATCAATGGCAACTATTTTCACCCAAACACCCGCCCAATTGGGCTACCGATTCCCTGCCGAATGGGAAAAACACACGGCCACTTGGCTGAGTTGGATACACAAAGAAGCCTCTTGGCCGGGCAAAATCGAGACGGTTTATCCTGTGTATTCGGAATTTATCAAAATCCTGACGGCTGGCGAAATGGTAAATATCAACGTAGCCGATGAAGCCATGAAAGCCGCCGCAACGGAACATTTGTTGCGTCAGGGCGTGGACTTGTCCAGAGTGCAGTTTTTCATGCACCCCACCAACGACGCTTGGTGCAGAGACCACGGCCCCGCGTTTTTGCTCAACCCGTCGGCGGCGCACCCCAAAGTAATCGTAGATTGGGGCTATAACGCTTGGGGCGACAAATATCCTCCTTACGACCTTGACGACGTAATCCCGACGCGCATCGCGGAGCATTATAATCTTCCTGTTTTCTATCCAGAAATCGTGATGGAAGGCGGCTCGGTGGAATTTAATGGCTTAGGAACATTGCTTACTTCTAAGGCTTGTTTGCTCAACGAAAACCGCAATCCACATCTTTCGCAAGCCCAAATCGAACAAAAACTACGCGATTTTTATGGCGTAACTAATATTTTGTGGTTGGGCGATGGCATCGTAGGCGACGACACCGACGGCCACGTGGACGACATCACGCGTTTTGTGAACACGGACACGGTGGTTACAGTAATCGAGCACGACAAATCGGACGAAAATTATTTGCCGCTCAAAGAAAATTTGGAGCTTTTGCAAACCATGCGTTTGGAAAACGGCAAGCAACTTAACGTAGTAGAATTGCCGATGCCAAAACCTGTGGTGTTTGACGACCAACGTTTGCCAGCTTCTTACGCAAACTTCTACATCGGCAACGCTGCCGTAGTAGTGCCTACTTACCGCGACGAGGTGAACGACCAAAAAGCCTTGGACATTTTGGCCAAATGCTTCCCCGACCGACCAGTAGTTGGTCTTGACTCTACGGATTTGGTGTGGGGCTTGGGTAGTTTCCACTGTTTGAGCCAGCAAGAACCAGCCGTATAATTGGCAACCAATTTTATAAAAACAAAAAGCCCCAAAAGTGGGGCTTTTTTATTGATTAATTATCAAACAACAACGCTTTAACTATCGAATTGTAGTTTTATGGCTTCGTAATTCTTGGCTTGCTTAATCACCGCCGCCACCACAACCGCCACAGCTACTGCACGAACTGCCGCCACTATTACAAGAGCTTGTACAGTTTCCACCACTATTATTTTGTACAACAGTGGTTACCAATGGCGCAAATGAAGTGGTTAAAACCGCTGTACCTGACAAGAAATACCGCCATTGCCAATTATTCTCAATTTGTGTTGTGGACAGAATGTTATTTTTGTAGAAGTTGGGGATGATGGTTGTGGCTATTTGCTTTGTCAGGTTTTTTAAAAACATAATCATTACTATCACTATAATAACAGTAAAAAGTACAATCAGATAAATAGGTTTGTCTCTTAAAATGCCCGTTACAATTCTGGTAAATGAGAACAACAATAGCGAAGCCAGTACAATAAAATTAGTGTAAAATAGATTCCCAAACTTTTTTGACTTATTAAAATATTTCAGAAAAGCGTCCATGCTATTGGAGACGTTCCCGAAAACTGGCTTTGATACTAGGCTACTAAAAAAACGATCATAAGAAGTAGTTCCTAAGTCGGCTAAGATTGTTATGACCTGAAGTTGAGCAATATTGGTTGTTTCATTGTTACTTTCAGCAAGTTCAAGCTTCTTGTTTTGCACAACGATTGTGCCATTGTCCACCAACTCATTGACCGTTCCGTTAATCACATTCCCGAGGTTTTGTGTCTTCAAATACACCAGTTCAAATGGTTGCAGATGAAAGATAAAAGAATCTTTGTCAAATTCTGTAACAATATTTTTTAGCTTTCGTCTATTGTACAATTCAAGTAACAGCAGTGTTACAAGTGATAATACAATGAAACCAATAACAAAATACGGATTATTTATTTGCACATAAACGGGTTTGAGCAAAAAATATGCGGGGACTGTTAGGCAAATAAAAGCCAGTATTCCGACAATAATAAATGTCCTTAATTTCATCTGCGCTTTTCCCAGATTTAGGCTTTCAAACATATCATTATATGCCCAAATGCTTTTGGGTTGTGCGCCAAAATCCCTTTCATAAAACTTGAGGGTTCTTGCTTTGGCTTGCCTAAATTTGTCAAAATCGTCTTTGTTGTGCGTCGATGGAATATGCTGAATTTGCTTTCCGAGCAGAAGGCAAAAGTCTTGGTATGATTGTGTAAAAATCAAATGTTGATGCCAAACACAATCCACAATTTCGGACGGCGAAACCATAAAGTCAGAGGTTGCCGCCAAATACATAAACTTCTTGTATTCAACAATGGCTTGTTGGGTAAAATCTTGTGTCCAATAATATTCCTTGGCAAGCCTTACCGAAAAACCATATTCACTTGGCGGATTATCTAAATCAAATGCCAATATTTCATTCCAAAGCTCCTGATTCATAATACATAAAAAAAATTGTATAATATTTCTGCAAAAACTTTATCATCAACAGCACATTATATTCTAAATTTTAATTTCAGTGTTCTGGAACACCAATAGGGTTTTATTGAGCCATAAATATAAAAAAACAGCCTCCACTTTTTAAGGGCGAAGGCTGTTTTTTATAAAGATAAAACCCGAAAGGTTGTTTATCAATTACATATTTTTGATGATTTCCGAACCGAACTCAGAACATTTGAGTAGCGTTGCGCCAGACATTAGGCGTTCGAAATCATAAGTTACACGCTTAGAGGCGATAGAGGCTTCCAAATCTTTGTTGCCATGTCCCCCAGCCACCCAAAATGAAAAAGCCCGCAATGCCCAATTGGTAGAAAAACACGCTTTCTTTGAGAATGCCCAGCACCACCAAATACAAATAACCAAGCGGTAACAAACTCTGTAATTTTTCAAATTCTTTCATGTAATGTGTTTAAAATTATAGGCAACCCTCCCCTATTTCTCTTTTTTCGCGTCATTACCACCGTTTTTGATAGCCCCCGTAATATCCGAAACCAATTTGAGTAAACTCTGTTGGTTGCCTTGCTCAATGCGGGCTTTTTCTATCTCGGCGGTAGTTTCGCCTTTTTTGAGGATAAAGTTACGCTCTACGCGGAGCAACTCGCCAATAACAGTGCTTACATCTTTGCTTTGCCCGAAGTGAATAGCCGTATAAAGTGCCGAAATTTTCATTTCGATGGTCGTGATTTCGTTTTGGTAATATTTTCTTTCGGCCAAACCTTGCTTATAGAGGCGCAAAAAGAAATAGGCAAAGATTTCTACAAAAATAGACAATAGCACACGAGGCGCAAAAGCATACACAAAATCATCTGTATGTTCAAATGTTTTATCTTTATGCTCCCAAATGGTATAGCCAAGAACCACAAATGCCGCAATAGTTATTAAGCTTCCAAAAGATAAGTTCACAACCATCTGCCTATCTATGCTTTTTATTTCTTCATTTAATCTGTCTTTTTGATTTGTAAGCCTCTGCCATAAATTATTAAAAAGCCGTTTTTCTTGCTCGCCAACGGCATTGGCTACTTTGGCGTTTAGCTCCGTAAAAAAATCTTGGTTAATGTGCGTTGCCAACGCATTCTGCAAACCCTCGAATAATTCTTTTTGTCGCTGCTCGGTTACACCACCCAAATTTACCTTTTCATCAATATTTTTTAGCTGCTGATTAGTTTGAGCTTGCTGCGCACGCAGTTCTTCAAACTGTTTTTTTTGCTCCTCAAGAAGCACTTTAAATTGTGCCATCTCAGCAATTTCATTTACTTGAGTAGTAGTTTGTCTATTGATTGTTATTGCCCCCCCAAACTTTAAATAGATATATACTATTAGACCAAGCAAAACATCGCCAATCACTATAGTAATCAAAAACGATAAAAAATCATTATAAGGCAGATTTCGAAACAACCAAGATGAAAATATAGACATTATAATACATGCAATCATTAGTATTATAAGTAAAAAAATCTTATTTTTTCTACTTATAATACTAACTACAATAATTATGCTGATTATGCTGCTAATGCTGCTGCTGATTATGCTGCTGCTGATTATGCTGCTGCTGCTGATTATGCTGGTGATACTGATTATGCTGGTGGAGATACTGCTGGTGTTGCCGCTGATGTTGCCGCCAATGATGAAGATAGTGATGACGAGAGTGCTGAATAAGGTGATTATTATGATGGAGTCATCATTATCTTTAATTTTTTTATTTTCAATAAGCCAACAACAATACGCACTCAATATCAAATAGATTACAGCAATAGAAGCAACATACCATACCTTATTATCAAGAAACGGTTCTTTAAATGCCAATAAAAAACCAATGTAAATACTCCATAATATTGTACCCGAGAGCCAAATATTGAGTAGTTTTATTACGTCCTCACCAAGTTTATCGTAACCTTCTTTTCCTATTGCCCAACGCCAAAATGTATTCATATTCTTTTTGCGGTTTTGTGGTTTGTATTATTTTAGAATGTAAAGCGAATGTATTGTATTTTTTGGTTTAATAAAAACATACCAATCCTTTTATTGCATTTTATTTACCCACAAAAAAACCGCCCCTTGTGAGGGCGGCTTCTTCGTATATAGTGTTATGGGTTCTTGCGTAAAGCGATTAAGCAGGTACGTTTACTTTGTCCAATACGTCGTTGAAACGGCGTTCTGGGCGGCCTGCTTGCGAACCTTTGTGGTAGGCATAACCAGCGATAAGCGGCATAGCGATAGTGGCTTCAGCCCATACCATTTGCTCATATACCACATCTACTTTGCCCCATGAGCAAGCCTCTTTCAGGGTAGAACCCGAAAGTGCGCCGTCGCGCTCGTCGGCTACCGTGATTTGAACGGCATATTTGTGCATTGGTGCTTCTTTTTCCAAGATGTCGCAAGCAACCACGATGTCCTGAACGAAGTTTTTAGGCACACCGCCACCAATCATAAACAAGCCAGATTCTGGGTTGTGCAATTTCACTTTCGTGATTTCCAAGAAATCTTTAGCCGAGTCGATAGACACGTGTTTGGTTGGGTTGTGCCATTGATGATGCACCAAGCCGAAACCAGCCGAGCAGTCAGAGAAGGCAGGAACGAAAATAGGTACACCTTTTTTGTAGCATTGCCATACGATTGAGTTTTCGCGGAACTCAGCGTATTTGTCATTTTCGTCAAGGAAACGACCCATCTCACGGATAAACTCGCGTGAAGAGTAAGGGCGTGGCTCTAACGAGTTACAGATTTGGCCGATAGTGTCGTCGCAAATGCGAAGGTCTTCTTCGTCAATAAATGTATCATAGATACGATCAATCATCAAATCGCGAAGTTCTGTATCGTCAATGCCGTATTGTGTACCGATATAGTGTTTGAAGCCCAACGCCTCGAAAAAGTCTTGGTCAACGATGTTCGCACCCGTCGAAACGATAGCGTCCACCATGTTATTTTTTACCAAATCAACCACTACGTTTTTCAAACCAGCCGAAATAAGTGAGCCAGCCAACGTAAGGAATACAGCACATTCTTTGTCCTCTTGCATCATATTGAAGATATGCGCGCCACGAGAAAGGTTACGTGCCTGAAATGCCATTGTAGCCATTGCATCAACCATCGGAACAACGTTATGCGCTTTGATGTCGATGTGTTGTATGGTTTTTTGTAGCAATTCTTGTTTTCTTGGATTCATAATGAAGTTAGAATATATAATGAGTTTAAACTTGCCGCAAAGGTAAATATTTTTTATGTCAATACAATTCACCTTTCAAAACTTAACAAATAATTTATCTGATAATCAAAGATTTTGATGTAATACAGACACAAAAACATTGTACAACCATCTCCCCTATCGGCGCAAAACGGTCAGGCCAGTTTTGCGGATTTGTTGCTCGGTGCGTGCCCTGATTTTGCGGTGATACAAGAAAAATGCCGCAATGCCGCCAATGATGCTGCCCAACGTGATGTCCAGCCAACGCGCCTGAATCAATGTGTCGGGACTAATGTGCATGGCGTGCGAGGCTTCGGCCAAAAAAATCGTGAGCGGCGTCATGAAAATAACGGCCAGTCCGTAATGCCGCACAATGAGCATTTCTATCATAAATTGCAAAAACATAATGCTCAAGCAAATGCCTAATTCGTTCATCTGAAATTTGAGCAAACCCCACGTAAGCGCAAGCCCCAAGAAAGTCCCCAAAATACGCTGTGCGCTGCGTTGCCAAACTTGATGCAAACTCATGCCCTGCAACACCGCCGCGCACGAAATGGGCAGCCAATACGGATTTTGGAGTTTGAGCAAATGGCCCACCAGCAACGACAAAGCCATAAAAGACCCAATAATCAGCGATTCTACAAAGTTGCTAAAATTGGCTTTTTTGACCGTAATCACCTCATCTTTAGGCGGATATTTTTGGGTAATATAAAGGCTATACACAAACGCCAACATACAAGCCAGCATCGCACCCATGCCAACCAGCCCCACACGCGTAGGAATCTGCACGGGGTCGAATGGCATACAACTGGCCACCGAAGCGAGCATAATAAAAAAGAAACTACTGGGCGGTTTCATCTCAAAATAACGCACCACCCAATGCACCGCCACCGAAAACAAGCCAATCACCAAAGCCGAAACAATGGGATTAAAACTAAAAATCAGGCCGATGGTATAGGAAATCATGAAACCAAACGAACAAGCCAGCAACGTAATCATTCGGCGGGCAACGGTGGTGGTGGGCAAATGCAGAATCACCAACCCCGACGTACTGGCTAGCAAACCATAATCCAGCCGATGCGTAAAATAGCCGATGAGCAAAGGAATCCCTACGCACAACGACGCGAGTACGGGAATATGCCACAAACGTTCGGATTTCTTTAGCTCAAAAAATGATTTTAATTCTTTGACAAACAATGATTTAAAATCTGTTTCCATGATTTTTTATTTACTTTTAATATAGACTTTTGGTTGATTAACACTCAAATCGCGGATAAAGTTTAGCTGCCACAAAGGTAATAGGTGATTTGGTTTTGTAGAAGAATAAAAAGAACTTTGTAACCAACCTTATGAAAAGTAAACGACTTATGACAAAATACAATTATCTGATTTCCAGTGTTTTATTTTTATTTACGGCCTGTTCCGATGCCAAAATAGAACGATTTGAGAAAGAGTGGAAAAAAGAAGAAAAAAACATCGAATCCATTGAGCTCCAAATTACGACCGTAACCAAAAGTGCCAAACTTTGTTACCAAACCATCAAAGAAGATAGCGTTTACTATTATTATGGCTACACCGACAGCCTCAAAACCATCGTGGATACGTCGGCACGCCGAGCAACCCGCGCTTATGTAATGGCCCACAAGAATTTAGCTGATTTTAAAACCTTTATCAATAATCTGGACAAAGCCCATACGCAATTACAGTTCATCAAACAAGGGACATTTGAGGGAGACAAAAGCCAAGCCATTGCCTTCGCCGATTCGTTGATAGACAGATTACAACCCGATTTGTCGCGCCTACGCAAGCAATACGCCATGCAAAATTACTTATGGAAAAGCACCTGCGAAAGCTACGATCTTACCAAAGAAAAAACAGTTTACGGTGTAGGGCAGCCTGGCATTAAGAAAAATGCCAAAAAACCAAATTTGCCTGCTAACCGCTAAAAGTAAATTCAAAGCGAACAATTCCTGTTTTTAGAATGTTTGGATGGTAGAAAAAGTATTGCATTTTGTGAAATGTTTTTTCGTAACAAATAAACAAAACGTTTTGGAGGCGTGTTTTAGCAGAAGAGACTACAAACAATTTTTATTCAAAATCAGAAACTCAAAACAAGTAATCGGTTTGTCAATTAGCTTTGCAGACCGCCATCTATATCTATGAAAGTAGCCGTTTTTCGCAAAGAACATTTTAACGCAGCCCATCGACTTCATAACCCAGCTTGGAGCGACGAGCAAAATAAAGCGGTGTTTGGAAGATGTAACAATCCGCACTATCATGGCCATAACTACGAGGTAGTAGTAAAAGTAGTGGGCGAAATCGACCCGCAAACAGGCTATGTAATAGACACCAAAATATTAAGTGATTTAGTAAAAGAATTGGTAGTCAGCAAATTTGACCACCGAAATCTTAATTTAGACACAGAGGAATTTAAGAGCCTCAACCCTACTGCCGAAAACATCGCGGTGGTGATTTGGCAAAAGTTGCGTGAGCGATTAGATGCCAAATTGGAACTGAAAGTAATCCTTTACGAAACAGAAAGAAACTATGTCGAATATCCCGCCAATTAAAGATATAACCGATTTGAGCCAGTTCAGCATAGACGAAATTGGCGACGAACATTTGTTTTCTTCTTACGAAACGCCTTTGCGCTCTGACGCTTTCGCGCTGGACGACGAGACCAAAATCCAACTCATCGAAGAGCGTTTTCGGGACATTATGGACATTTTGGGTTTAGACCTCACCGACGACAGCCTGAAAGGGACACCGCACCGCGTGGCCAAAATGTACGTGAAGGAGATTTTTAGTGGCTTGAATCCTGCCAACAAACCCAAAGTAGCTTTGTTTGAAAATAAATATCGCTACGACCAGATGTTGGTGGAAAAAGATATTACGCTTTTCTCCAATTGCGAACATCATTTTGTGCCGATAATCGGCAAAGCGCACGTAGCGTATATTTCTAACGGTCAGGTAATTGGGCTATCAAAAATCAATCGTGTGGTACAGTATTTTGCCAAACGTCCGCAGGTGCAAGAACGCCTGACGGTACAAATTGCCAAAGAACTACAAACCATGCTCAAAACTGAAGATGTGGCCGTACTGATAGATGCCAAGCATTTGTGCGTGTCGTCGCGCGGCGTGGAAGACAATAGCAGTGCAACCGTAACGGCGCACTACAGCGGGAAATTCCGTGACGAGAAAACACGCGCCGAGTTTTTGGCCTACGTCTATAACGGCAAATAATTTGTCGTTATATCAATAATATTTTTAGCCTCTTACTTCGCTGTGAGGGGCTTTTTTTATTGAAAAGCAAAACCCTCGCCCTAAGAAAAAAGGTCTTTTAAGGCAACCGCCCTAAAAGACCTTTTTGTTATTTACCGAATAGCTTATTTTCTGCTATCTACGATTTCTATCCAGCCTTTGTATTTTTTACCATCTGGCATATGAATTGAGTAGAAATAGACTCCATCTGGATAACCACTACCATCCCAATCATTACCATAATTATTGGTTTTAAATACTTTTTTACCCCAACGGTTCACGATTTCCACTTCAACGCCTTCACGTGGCAAGTTTCGGATAATCCACTTGTCGTTATATCCATCACCGTTCGGTGTGATTACGTTCGGAATCAAGAATGAAGAGTCGATTGGCACAACTACCACCGAATCCAAAGTACAGCCTAAGGCATCTTTAAACGTCAGGGTATATTCACCTTCTCTCAAATCTTGGAACACAGGCGCGTAACCGCTATCAATTGGAAGCAATTCTTCAAACGCTGCACCGTTCAGACTCACATAATATGGAGCAGTACCACCCGTAACAGCCGTTATCAAGATTTGACCAGAGGCTTTTTCTGGCGAAGGCTTGCTTTCTGTTATTTTGATAAATGGTACAATATTTCCGCAAGGAATATCTATGAGCGTATCCAATTGGCAACCTAACGAATCGCGTATTGACAACAAATATTGTTTAGCACCCGTAATCGTGTACGTTGTATCATATTCGGCAGGATCCGTACCATAAGGTTTCGTAATCGAAGCGTAAACACCTTGGTCGAAACTTACAGAGTAGCCAGCCAAACCAACCGTACCACCTTTGATGGTTTCTACTACAATCTTGCCATTACCGTAAGTATAAGTTACAGCAATTTTGGCAGGTTCAGCAATGGTATCAACAATATTAAATTCTGTATAACACAATCCTACTGTGCCTTGTGAAATCTTAATATTATAAATACCTCCTTTCAAACCAGTAATCGCATAGTCACCATTACCAAACGTCTCCGTTCTGGTTTCGCCAGTAGAAGAGTTTGTCAGCGTAACAGTATAAGTTCCTGCTCCCGACACATTGGTAAAGGTAATCGAACCATTTTGTTCGCCATGACAAACAATGTCTTTACTATTTTCTGTAAAGTTAAGCGGTCGAGTACCTCCAATTACAAGCGGCTTCGTTGTAGCACAGTTACCACTATTTGTATTGTCGTACAATGTGATCGTGTATGCACCAGCGGCCAAGCCTATAATTTTAAGCGATGTACTATCAGCAGGAATAGGAATAATGCTTCCTCCGTTTAACTGATAACTATAAGGCGGTGTGCCTGCGAAAGAAGTAATAATCGCTTCTCCATCTGCATTGTTACAAGTAGCCTCTTTCACCTGAGACACCGCAAATGATACGGCTGGAGGCGAAGTAAGAGCTACAAGATATTCACCACTCGAACAACCTGTTGTATTGTCTGTAATTTTCACAGTATATACTTGAGATGTCAAGTTGTTGAATACAATGCTGGAAGGAGCAGCAGGGTCAAATATTTGCGACTGGTTAAGTGGCAATATTGTAACTGTATAAGGACCTGTACCACCTGTTACGTTGGTAATGGTAATACTACCCGTATTGCTACCGCTACAGTTTGGATTTACTTTTACCAAGTCAGCAAGTGCAACAGTTGGTGTCGTAGATTTCACCTCAAAGATGTATTGTCTCGAACAACCCGCTGCATCAACTACTACTAAGGTATCCAATCCCGCAGCCAAGCTGTTAAATTCTTGACCTACTACTAACGTACCGCCCGCAACTCCATTGTAAACGTAAGTATATGGAGCAGTACCACCTTGCAATACATCTACTTTCACGATGCCAGTGCTTGCATTACATTGAGACATTTGAGTCTGTGTAATTACCGCATCAATTGAGTCTGGTTGCAAGATATGAACCGTGTCAGCAGCTATACAACCTGTTGTTACGTCGCGGAAGTAGATAGTAATGTTACCAGCAGGCAAGCCTGTAATTATGCTATCCGTAGGCAATGGCAAGAATCCTGTACCGCTCAAACTGTATTGGTATGTTCCGTTGCCAAAATGCACACTATCCAATTTGGCTTGGCCATTGCTTGCACCGTAACAAGTTGCGGCTTTGTGAGCCGAAGCAAATGCAACGATACTTGCAGGTCTTACTAATTCTTGCGTAATAGACATTACACATTTACTTACTGTATCTCGTACGGCTAAGTGATAAGTACCTGGAGCAAGACCCGTAAAGGTGTTGTTGAAGCTCCAAACCACTGGGACAGCCGTAGAATCTATTGTGAACTGATAAATACCTGTTCCGTTGCCGATCGTAAACTTAATCACACCGTCATCGTTGGTAGTACAAGCCGTCGGGTTAGTTGGCGTTACCACTACAGTGTAATTACAGTTTGTAGGATTACAAGCAGGGTCGTTAGCCGCACGTACTGTAACAGTTGCTGTGTCTGGTGATGGGTTATAACAGAAGCCATCAGGGGCAGTCATTACCACTTTCACCACATCGTTGGGTTGCAAGCCAGTAGAAGCATACGTTAAGCTGCTACCGTTTTGAACCGAAATACCATTTACCAAGAAGTTATAAGTAACTCCACTTACTGCATCCAATTGGCTGCTTGCTGTGAAGGTTACTGGCGTACTTGAACAAACAATTGCAGGAGCCAAAGTAACGTTCACAGGAATGTTTTTGCGAATCATCACTTTGAAATTGACAAAGTCTGTTGGGTTCGGATCTGCACACGCACCACTTGCATACAACATCGTAGAGATGAGTAAGCGAGGTGAGTTAGGGTTAAAGATAGTCAGAACCTCTACTAAGCTATCCACTGGAGACGTAAACAAGAATTGGTTATTATTTCTGTACCAATCATAAGTCGGTGTAGCACCCGCACTTGTAGCCACTGCTTTAAAGGCTACTTTTTCGCCTTCGCAAAGTGTATCATTCGGGCTAATCAATACTTGACTGCCATCTGCTAAAATATGATATGCCAAGATTGTAAGCGTTGGCGTAACTACACCTGTACTAATATCTACATTGTAACTAGCAGTATCTGTAATTGGATTGGCGCAAGCATCTGCCGACGTTACCACCACTTTTACAGGCTGGCTTACCGTAAAGGCAGTATCCATTACCAACGTATCGTTATTTACTGCTGGCGAAACAGGAACACCGTTTACAAACCATTCAAACGTAGCACCTGAACCTACTTGAGTAGTATCCGCGATGAATGTAAACACTGTTGGGTTACATTGTTGGCCACTCAAACCGTTTGGCACTTTGATAGATACCTGAGGCGTAAGGCTTCTTACTATTTGATTGAATACCGCAGTATCTGAAGACTTAGACAAACAAGTGCTTGTAGAGTTCATGATCACGGTAATCACTGCATTTTGTGTCAGAGTATCTACGGCTAACGTATCTGTAACATTACCTGTTACTGGTGTGCCATTAATAAACCAAGTATAAGAAGTGTTGCCAACTGCATTTACATCTGTTGCAGTATAAACAATCGGCGCATTTGCACAAGACGATTGTCCTTCGCTGCTGCTTACCGCTACAACTGCTTCTTTGAGTGCTGCATTATTATTGATAATCAACAAAGTATCATCTATACAAGACTGTGAACCTTTACGCACAAACAATGTACGGCTACCCGCTGGCAAGTTTGGTATCGTAAATGGAACACTTGTGATTGCGGTATATGGTCCGTTCATTGAGAAACTATATTGGAATGGAGCTGTAGCCAACACCCCACCTACATACACACTATCAATCACTACGCTACCGCCTACACCGTTACAGTTGGCATCTGTCGTATGCGCAAATGTTCTTACTGAAGCAGGAGCAGCTAGTATAACCGTGTCTTTCAAGATACAGCCATTGCCTGTTTTGATTTGGTAAGGATAAACGCCAGCTGCCAAGTTGTCGTAAGTATTTTGGCCAGAGAATACCGTTGCCGCACCAAACATATACGTATAAGTTACTGTATCGCTTACCGCTTTCGTAAACAATACGCTACCGTCGTTGCCGATGCAAGAAGGCTGAACATCAGTGCGCTGAACATTTACTAAAATAGTAGAAGCGATATTGATACTGTCCGACTTAATACATGAGTAAACAGGTGTTACCGCCGTATCTGAAACCGTGATTTTGAGCATACCCGCAGGCAAGTTAGTAAGTTGTGTTAAGGCTGCACTTACTTCTACAAACGAAGTAGAACCAGTTGCTACACCACCCACTTTATCAATACGATATTTATAAGAAGCAGGATTTCCACTCAAAATAAATAGTAAGCCTGTTCCATCATTACCATCAGGACAAACCGTAGGAACAGAACCCAAAGTAAAATTGATGTTACAAACTGGGTTACAACCTACTGGCGCGTCAAGAACTACCGTTGTGTCCTTGATACAGCCACTTACATTGTCCACGATATGAACTGTGTAAGATCCTGCATTCAAGCCTGAGGTGCTCGCCGCTGTCAAATCGCCACTGAAACTATAGTTGCCGCTGCCATCGCTTACCGCAAACACTACACTACCTGTACTTGTACAAGTTGGTTGTGTTAAGGTTGCTTGCAATTTCAATTGAACTGGCGCGTCAAGAACTACCGTCGTGTCTTTTATACAGCCACTTACATTGTCCACGATATGAACTGTGTAAGATCCTGCATTCAAGCCTGAAGTGCTCGCCGCTGTCAAATCGCCACTGAAACT
Organism: Flexibacter flexilis DSM 6793; assembly: GCF_900112255.1. Lineage (NCBI taxonomy): Bacteria > Pseudomonadati > Bacteroidota > Cytophagia > Cytophagales > Flexibacteraceae > Flexibacter > Flexibacter flexilis. Next base: position 4,310 of record NZ_FOLE01000016.1, on the reverse strand, counting down.
ATAGTTGCCGCTGCCATTGCTTACCGCCAACACTACACTACCTGTACTTGTACAAGCTGGTTGTGTTAAGGTCGCTTGCAAGCTAAACTTGACAGGAGAACCCACTACAATTGCAGTATCTTTTGTACATAATGTTATGTTATCCCTAATCACCACATTATAAGTACCCGCGCCCAAACCTGTGGTATTGGCAGCAGTCAAATCGCCTAAGAATGTAAAGTCTCCGCTACCACCAATTACAGTCAGCGCAATTGCTCCGCCATTATCTTGACAGTCTGCATCTGTTACGACAGCAGCCACATGAATTGGCGTAGTGCCTTGCAAGCGTACCGAATCTGTAAGCGTACAACCATCACCCGTTTTAATTTTGTAGTAATACGTTGTATCAGCTTTCAGGCCTGTGTAAAGCGTTTGAGACGAGAAAACAAGTGTATCACCGAATGCATAAGTATAAGTTACGGTATCAGCTTCAGACATTTTGCTGAACTCTACTCTACCATCATTACCCAAACAAGTAGGTTGCGTATCGTCTCTTGTTATCTTGATAATTACGGAAGCCGTAATATCTACACTATCCGAACCAATGCAAGAATATGCGGGTGAAACAAGTGTATCTGCCACCGTTACTTTTAGCATACCTTCAGGTAAGTTAGTAAGCTGTGTAAGAGCCGTATTTGCTTCTACAAACGACGTAAAACCTGTGGCTACGCCTCCTATTTTATCTACACGATATTTGTAAGAAGCTGGGTGACTACCCAAGATAAACAACAAACCAACACCATTTGAGCTGCCTTCGCAAAGCGTAGGACGTGCACCCAATGTAAAATCTATATCACAAATTGTAACACAACCTGTCGGAGCGTTCAGGACAATTGTTGTGTCTATTTTGCTACAACCCGTTACGTTATCCAACACACTAACTGTGTAAGAACCAGCAGCCAAACCGTTCGTTACAGCAGTGGTTAAATCTCCGCTAAACGTATAGTTGCCACTACCATTTAGAAGGCCTAACGTAATTGAACCACCAGCTGGAGTAGCACAAGTAGGTTGACTCACTGCAATTTGCCATTTAAGCGCATCAGGAGCTACCAGCGTAAAGGTGGTGTCTTTCGTACAATTTGTGATACTATCCACCACAGACAACTGATATGTACCAGCAGTAAGGCCTGTTATTGTATCATTATTCACACCCAAATCAATTGTTCCGCTCAACCAAGTATATCCATATTTACCACTGCCATTTACAATACTTACAGCGATAGAACCTGTGGTCAAACAAGTTGGATTAACGATGTTATAAGAAGCTATTTTCAATGGAATAGGCTCATTGACTACATAGGTTTGGGTTGTAGTAATCGAACCGTCTTGAATAGTTACTTGATAAGTTCCAGCACTCAAGCCTGTCAGCGTATCATCACCCACAATTGGCGTAGAAGGTAATTTTATCCAAGAATAAGTAGCTGCCGAAGTAGCACCTTGTACATGAAGAATAATTGTTCCTTCACTGCCTCCGCAAGTAATTGCATCCGTAACATCGGCAGTTACATTAAGCGGTTGAGGAACTACAAATTCTACCGAATCAATACAAGCTCCATCTTTGATAAACACTACATACACACCAGCCGTAAGATTAGTGATACCTGTCGGTGCTGTCGCGATGGTTGCGCCAGCAGTATAAGTGCTTGGGCGTTTTTTCCAAACATATGTTTCAGAACCACTTGCTCCCGTTACGATCAAACCTGTAATGCTACCATCATTGCCACCATTCACAGAAACTGGCGTAATAGTAGCTCCACCAATCGTAAATGGAACAGGATTAGTAAGTGTAACTAAAGCAGAATCTTTACAGTTAGGGGTTTTTATGACTACTTTATAAGTACCTGCACTTGCTGAAGACAAATCAGTAATTACAGTTCCCGTTGCTACATTCGTCCAAGTAATAACAGGAGAAACAGCATTTGTTGTTACACTTAATTGACCATCAGTACCACCACATTGCGTAGGGTTCACGCCAGTAGCTGTAATTGTAAGTAATTCATTTACTGTTATATCAATAGAATCTTTACAAGCCCCATCAGCAACGACCGCTCTATACACCCCTTTTGCCAAGCCTGTAAGAGACAAACCTGTTTGAGACAATATAGTAGATGGTAACTTCACCCATTTCACTACAGGGCTTATAGCTCCATTCAAAGACAATTGAATAGAACCCGCACTAGCACCACAAGCACCGTCCACCACAATCGTATTATTGAATGTAAATGGATTGGGGTTCATCAATGTTACGACTACAGAATCCAAACAAGTACCAGAAGAAACAACACCCACATAAGTACCAGAAGATAAGCCAGTTAAATTCTGCGTAGTTGCAATCACTACGTTATTTTTCTTCCAAGTAAATGACGTTACTCCCGCTACTGTATTTCCAACCATTAAAGTAATGGTGCCATCTGCTGTATTACAAGTAGTAGGGTCTGTATGGGTTGTATTCAGAGATAATGAAGGGCTACCTACCACTACCGTTAATGAATCTTTACACGCTCCATCTGTTACTATTACCGTATAATTACCTGCGGCCAAACCACTCAAATCTTGCGTAACCAAACCGATTGGTTTCCACAAATAAGTTTGTGAGCCACTCGCCCCAGTAACTGTAATATCAATTGCGCCATCAGTATCACCGCAACGTGAAACATTCGTTACACTATTTACCGTAATTGTAAATGGAATTGGGTCGCTAAGCGTTACCGAAAGTGTATCACGGCAAGTACCTTGGCTTGTAATCACGGTATAAACACCTGCACTCAAACCAGATACGTCTTCAGTTGTAGCAAAAATACCACCCGAAGAATTAGACCATTCATAAGTATAGCTACCTGTTGGCGTTATACTCAAATTGATGCTGCCGTCTGCTCCCCCACAAATGCTAGGATTTGTCTTAGTAGATGATAACACAAAGTCTACAGGACCTTTATTAATCACTATTGAAGTAAAGCTCACGCAGCTACCTGAAATCACACTTACTGTATATGTATCGGGTAACAAACCACTCATATCTTGGCTCGTACCTACTACCGTTCCTGCACTGTTAGTCCATGAATAAACATAGCTACCTGCCGATGGTGACACACTCAAATTGATACTGCCATCTCCTGCTCCGCACAAGCTCTCATCCACTTTCGTTGCTGACAATGTAAATGGACTTGGATCACTCAACGTCACACTCAACGTCGCGGTACAAGTGCCTTGACTTACCACTACCGTGTAAACTCCTGCACTCAAACCACTTATATCTTCACTCGTACCAACTACTGTGCCTGATGCATTCGTCCAGCTATATGTATAAGTGCCAACAGCACTTACACTCAAATTGATGCTACCGTCTGCTCCACTACATACACTCGGATTTACTACGCTCGATGACAACGCAAAGCCTACTGATCCACCATTGATCACCACACTCGTCGTGCTCACGCAGCTACCTGAAATCACACTTACTGTATAGGTATCGGGTAACAAACCACTCATATCTTGGCTCGTACCTACTACCGTTCCTGCACTGTTAGTCCATGAATAAACATAGCTACCTGCCGATGGACTGACAATCAAATCTATACTGCCATCTCCTGCTCCGCACAAGCTCTCATCCACTTTCGTTACTGACAACGTAAATGGACTTGGATCACTCAATGTCACACTTAAACTCGAAGTACAGCTGCCTTGACTTACCACTACCGTGTACGCTCCTGCACTCAAACCACTTATATCTTCACTTGTACCTACTACTACGCCTGATGCATTCGTCCAGCTATATGTATAAGTGCCAACAGGACTTACACTCAAATTAATACTGCCGTCTGCTCCACTACATACACTCGGATTTACTGTCGTCGAACAAAGCAAAGCCTACTACTCCACCATTGATCACCACACTTGTCGTGCTCACGCAGCTACCTGAAATCACACTTACTGTATAGGTATCGGGTAACAAACCACTCATATCTTGGCTCGTACCTACTACCGTTCCTGCACTGTTAGTCCATGAATAAACATAGCTACCTGCCGATGGACTGACAATCAAATCTATACTGCCATCTCCTGCTCCGCACAAGCTCTCATCCACTTTCGTTACTGACAATGTAAATGGACTTGGATCACTCAATGTTACACTTAAACTCGAAGTACAGCTGCCTTGACTTACCACTACCGTGTAAACTCCTGCACTCAAACCACTTATATCTTCACTTGTACCTACTACTACGCCTGAACTGTTAGTCCAGCTATATGTATAAGTGCCAACAGGACTTACA
>NZ_FOLE01000015.1 GCF_900112255.1 Flexibacter flexilis DSM 6793 | reverse complement strand
GGTACTGCGGTCACACGTGGGAGAGTAGGTAGCTGCCAACCTTATTAAGCACAGGGTCATCTTCACAAGAGATGACCCTCTTTGCTGTTTATACCATTCCCTAAATAAGTTTTTAAAAACAAGCCCATGTTTTTATTTTGCAAGGATATACTTACTCAAAGGCTTTTCTTTTGCCTTTAAGTGCTATCTTATTTATCTTTGCTGATCACCCTATTTTCAATACTTTACATATTACTGTCTTACTAATTCAATTTTAACCAAAAACTTATGGCACTATTTGGCAGCAAAGAGGAGCAAAGAACCGCAGAAGATGCGAGCAGTTCTAATAATATTATCGGAAAAGGAACTGTGATTGAGGGTAATATTATTACGAATGGAAATATTAGAATTGAAGGCCGTTTAATTGGCAATTTGGTTTCTAAAGCCAAAATAGTTTTGGGGCAATCTGCTGAAATAGAGGGTAATATCACTGCTCAAAATGCAGAAATTGCGGGAACAGTAAAAGGAAAAACAGATATAGCCGAGCTTTTGACGTTAAAAACTACTTCAGTTATCAATGGAGATATTAATACGGCTAAATTGGTGGTAGAAGCAGGAGCTGTATTTAATGGCCTTTGTAAAATGGGCAACACGGTGAGCCAACAACAAACTACAAAATAGGCTTTTGTGGAAGACGATAAATCAAAAAACTTTCGTAAATCCGCAAACTTATATGCAAAGTATTCGGGTTTGGCATTTCAGATGGTGGCAACTATTGGACTTTTTACCTATGCGGGTATTTGGCTTGATGGTTACTGGAAGCTGAAAGTCCCTTATATGACTATTTCGTTAAGTTTGCTTGCCGTTACGATTTCGCTCGTGGCTGTGATTAGAGATTTAGGAAAAGACAATTCTTAATTTATACACATGCATCAATTAACTAATACCGTTTTGATGGTTAGGCCTGTGGATTTTGCTTTCAATGAGCAAACTGCAACTGACAACGAATTTCAACATAATCCCGAACAACAAAATGTAAACGAACTGGCTCTCAATGAGTTTGAAAAAGCCGTTCAGTTACTCACGCAGGCAGGTGTAAAAGTGTTGGTTTTGGGAAAAAACATAGAACCTCACGCGGCTAAAACGCCAGATGCTGTTTTTCCGAACAATTGGATTTCCACAGAATCCACTGGTGCGGTAGTTATTTATCCAATGTACGCGCCAAATCGCCGAGCGGAGGCCTTGCGTTGGCCTGATGTGGAAAATTTGTTTGCTAAAAATAACTTGTCGGTGAATGGCTTGTTGTATTTGGGCGGAACAAATACCAGCCGCCCGATTTTGGAAGGAACGGGCAGTATGGTGATTGACAGAATTAATAAAGTAGTTTATGCTTCGCGCTCCATCCGAACGGAAGAAGTACAGGTCAATAATTTTGTAAAAATGTTGGGCTATGAAAAAGCAGTTGTTTTTGATGCGATTAGCTCGACGGGCAAAGAATTTTACCATACAAATGTAGTGATGAGTATTGGCGATAAATTTGCTGTGATTTGTGCGGAGGCTATTCCCGAAAAAGAACGCGCCAGCGTACTAACGGAGCTTGCCAAACACCGCGAAGTAATTGATATTTCATTGGAGCAAACCGAAAAAAGTTTTTGTGGAAATATTATTCAGTTGGCTACCAACAACGGTGGTAGCGTGGTTGTAATGTCCGAAAGTGCTTTGAATGGTTTTAGTGCCGAACAAAAACAACAAATGGAAAAATATGGTAAATTGTTGGCGTTGCCGATTCCGACCATCGAATACGTGGGCGGTGGAAGTGCACGCTGCATGATTGCCGAAGTATTTTTACCTCAAAAATAAATTGCTGATAATCTGCTACTAACGATTTCTACAAACACAACAACACGTATATGTTATATTTCAAAAAATTTGAACTAAATGCAACTGCACCTTGGGTGGTGTTTGTGCATGGCGCAGGCGGAAACTCGTCTATTTGGTTTAAGCAACTGAAAGATTACAAACAGAATTTTAATGTAATGCTGCTGGATTTGCGCGGACACGGAAAGTCCAAACAAATTTTGAACAATTACAGCAATTATTCTTTTAAGGATATTGCCAAAGAAATTTTGGATACGTTGGACTCGGCGCAAATTCAAAAAGCGCATTTTGTGGGCATTTCGTTAGGTACGATTATTATCCGAACCATTGGCGAACTTGCTCCGCATCGCATCGAATCTATGGTGTTGGGCGGAGCAATTACGCGTCTGAATTTCCGTGCACGATTTTTGTCGGGAGCTGGTAATTTATTCAAAAATATAGTGCCGTATATGTGGTTATATAGCCTTTTTGCATGGATTATTATGCCCAAAAAACGACATAAAAGTTCGCGAACTTTGTTTATAAACGAAGCGAAAAAACTTTGTCAAAAAGAGTTTTTGCGCTGGTACAGACTCACTTACGAAGTAAATCCGCTGTTGCGTTATTTCAAAGAAAAGGAATTGCCGATTCCGACGCTTTATCTGATGGGCGAAGAAGATTATATGTTTTTGCCGCCTGTAAAAATGATTGTGGACAAGCACAAACATTCGGAATTGTATGTGGTGAGCAATAGCGGACACGTTTGTAACGTGGATCAGCCCGAACAATTCAATCAGATTTCTATTAATTTTATCAAGCGTTTATCCTCAGAAAAAGCGGCTTAGTCTTCGAGGGCGTTGGACATAAATGTATTTTTGGTGGCCAACCAAAGCAAGAAAAAGACAATTGCCCAAGTCAGGTAAATGTGATAAAAGTCGCGCGTATCTTTGAAACGCGTTTCTTTGATTTCTGCTTTTTCGTAAGTGTTGATTTTGTTAAAAATCTCGTCTAAAGCCTTGTTGTTGGAAGCTCTAAAAAACTGACCTTCTCCGATAGATGCAATTTTGCGCAAAGTCGTTTCGTCCAATGTATTTTCTTCGTAAACCGTATTGCCGAAAGCATCTGTCCCGACAGGAACGGCACCTTCTTTGCCCACCGCAATACTATAAATTTTGATGCCGTAGGCTTTTGCGAGTTCTGCGGCGGTGATTGGGTCAATATTTCCTGCTGTGTTTTCGCCGTCGCTGATGAGAATCATTACTTTAGAACGCGCTTTGGATTCCCGCATGCGGTTAGTTGCAACGCCCAACGCGCTGCCGATGGCCGTACCTGGTTTGCTGATAAGTCCAAAATCTATTTCACTTAAATACGTGTCAAGTAGTTTATAATCAGTAGTTAATGGGGAAAGAGAGAACGCATCACCCGCAAAAACTACAATACCAATGCGGTCTTGAAAACGCCCAGCGATAAACTTTCGGGCAACTTCTTTAGAGGCTTCCAAGCGGTTGGGCTTAAAGTCTTCGATGCGCATAGACTCCGACAAATCCAGTACCAACATAATGTCTATGCCTTCCGTGTATTGCTCTATTTGTTCGTTGGTGCGCTGCGGACGTGCCAGCGCAAACAGAATAAGCATAAGGCTCAAGGCCTGAATAATATCGGGTACAAAGCGCAACAAGCTGCCCCAGCTCCTTTTTACCTCGCCTTCAAAAAATGCAATTTCTATTTTTTGCCTAAAACGAAAAAATAGTAGCCAACGCAAGAAAAACAGCAGTGGAACGGCAGGAATGCCATAAAGCAAAATCGGAAATTCGTAGTCGAAAGAAAGTAGCGTTGCGGGGGCAAACCAAATTCCCGAAAACCATTCCCAAATATTATTTGCTTCGCTAAACATCTAATGCCTTGTCTGTTAATATGTTAGTTGGAATAAATATGTATTTTCTTGATACACTCAGACAAATTTAGAAAAGTTTGGGAGAAAGACTATCGCCTCGCTCCCAAAAATCTTTGTTTAGATACTTTCCGTTAGCACATGAAATTCGATGCGGAACGGGTCTATCGTTTCCAATAATTGCTTGATAAACAATGGATTATTGGCATAATAATTCAAAAAATTCTCGCTGCGCTCCTGCAAACCACCATTTGGGAAAAGTTTTTGTTTGAGGCTAATAATCTGGTTAATAGCCGTTTCGTGTTTCTTTTCTTCGGCTTTCCGAACACGTTTTTCTATTCCTTCCACTATTTTTTCGGTGCGTGCGGCTTCTGCTTTTACAAAATCTTGAAGTGTTTTGTCGGCTTGCGCTGCTTGAGTACCCAATTGTTCAAAAAGTTGCTGAATTTGTTTTTGGATAATTTCCGCCGAAAATTCCGCACCCACTTCCGCCAAATATTGCTGTTTGAGGCTGGCCTCATCGCGCCAAATGTCGTCTTGCGAAAGCTCTAATTTGCTGATTTTCTTTGCGTTGGCGGCTGTGATGAACAGCACAAAATTACGCGGCAAAAGTATCGGATAAGGCAAATGCAGCGCATCAAAAACGGGTTTGAGTTGTAGCCAATACGCCACTTCAGCCGCTCCGCCTGTGTACGAAAGATTTGGCAATATAAGTTCTTGATAAACAGGGCGTAGTGAAACATTTGGACTCAATTTTTCGGGCGAATTTTCTATTAACTCGGCCATTTGTGCCGTCGTCCAAACCAAATCCGTGTTCAAGGTGCGATACGTCTCGCCATCTTTTACGATGCGTTCACGGACATTTTTATCCAAATAAAAGAAGTTGATTTCGCGAATATGAATTTGTGGTTTGTGGCCGTTGGCTTCCAAAAGCGTTTGCGCCGTAGCGGTTTGCTTTTGGGTCAGTTGCTCAAAAATATCTTGTTGCATGACAGGCCGCAAGGCTTTTTTGAATGCGGCATGGTCTGCATCTAACATTACAAGCCCTTGATTACCAAATAATTCGTTTATAAAAATACACGTAGCTTCCGAAAGGCTGCGATGTTCGCGATAAGCCTTTTCAAATAGTTCGAAACGTTCGGGAAGTGTGTCGAGCAAATCGCCAAGTCCTTCGGTGCTGAAACGGCCTACTGCACCAGTTTGTGCGGTTGTCCACTCGTATTTTTTTCCAAACAAATTAAAATGATTGATTTCTGCCGCGTCGTGGTCTTCGGTGGCTGCCCAATACACAGGCACAAAATTGTATTGCGGAAATTGCTCCGACAGTTTTTGCGAGACATTGATAACAGTCACGATTTTATATATAAAATACAGTGGCCCCGTAAAAATATTAAGCTGATGCCCTGTCGTGATGGTAAACGTGTTGGGTTGCAAAAGTGCTTCGATATTATTGGAAACTTCAGGGCTAACCGTTATATTGGCATACTGTTCCCGTAATACTTGTGTGAGTGTGTTACGCGAATCGCTGGAAAAACCTTGTTTGAGCGCGATTTGTTTTTCAAAATTGAAAACAGACGGATAATGCCCATGCAAAGGAGCTAACCATTCTTTTTGCGCCAAAAAATCCAAGAAAAGTTGCCCAAACTGTTGCGTTTGGGGCAGTGGCACGTGTTGTACCGTGTATTGAGACGTTGCAATCATAAACCTAACAGATAGACAGACAAACCAATAGCTTTGTCATTTTCATAAAAACAAAAACAAGGCTATTTAGTTCGTTAGCTATTTATCCTTAAAAATAATCATTTTAACACACAAAAATGCTGCTTTGTATTTAATTCGACCCTTCATCTTTTTTATATTAATTAATATTGTGATTAAATAAGTTAATCATCAAAAAAATTATGAAAAAAATAGTATATCTATTGTCTGTCTTGTGCGCATGGACACTAAACGCACAAGCACAAATTACGATTCAGGCTGCCGATGTGGCTAATGCGGGCGATCAAGTGATTTATAAAACAGCACTTAATTATGCGGGTGGTTTTGGAACGGCTGGCGCGAATCAAATTTGGATTTTTTCGGACTTGGAAGGTGTCGGCAATGATACTGTCAATTATTTGAATCCATCGCAAACGCCACAAGGCAATATTTTTGCGGGGGCTAATTTGGCGATGTTCCAAGATGGCCAATATCTTTACATGGAAAAAGCAAGCAATGGTTTGTTCCTGCAAGGTTTTGTAATGGGTGCGGGTTTGGATTCTGTTCAAACGGACTCCTCATTATTTCCCATAGATTTCTCTTCTTTAAAATTTACGGTTTCTCCAAAGTTGGAGCTGCTGCCTTTGCCTGCTAATTATAATCACGTATCGGCCTCGTCGGGTGCTGGCGAAGTAAAGTTTGCGTATGATACTACTATCGTGATTAGTGGTTCAAGTGTTACGGTGGACTCTATAAAACTTGTGCTGACCGTTGATGTAATAGACAGCATCAATGGTTATGGGCAACTGATTTTGCCCAATGATACGGTGCAGGCTTTGCGCCAATTGTTGGTACAAGATTATACAATTAGTGTAGAAGTTCATACGTTTGTACAGTTGCCGATTGGTCCCCCAATTCCGCTTTGGATTCCGCTACCTTTAGGTATTCCTGCCATACGCACCAACACTTGCCAGTATTGGGCTGTAGGCAAAAAAGCACCAATTTTGGAATTTACACTTGATAGCGCAGGCACGAATATTCTGACTACACGATTCCAGTCGCATGAATCTTTGGTAAGCGTAAAATCATCAAATAATTATTTGGCAAAAGTGTATCCGAGTCCAGCGCAAAAAACGGTATTTGTGGAGGCAGAATTTTTGCAAAAAGTACGTTTATTTTCAGCAGTAGGTCAGCTTTTGCAAGAAAAAGAAGCAGCGCAAACGGAGGGAAAAGTAAGTGTTTCGGTCGAAAAATTTGAGTCGGGTATTTATTTCTGTCAAGCTGTTGGTCGTGATGGCCGAAGCACTATTTTAAGGCTCGTAAAAGAATAATTTATTACCAAAAAATAAAAAAACCAACCAGTTTATTGGCTTACATGAAGCATTTAAACTGGTTGGTTTTTGTGTGTAAAAAAATTCAGATACTTATTATAAAAAAGCCCCGTTACATGGCAACGGGGATTTTTATTGTCTAATTGGTTGCAATCAAAAACACTATTAAATCAGAAACGTAATTCTATTTTCTTTCCGAATTATAAATACTCGGAAGTAAATGCTTTAAATTCATGTTTCAAGGCACTGTAAAGAGAATGTTGTGTCTCTACACGGTCGCGGAAATTGGCGTGGTCTGTGAAACGGGCGTGCGATGCTGCGATTTCATTTTCCTGCGCGAATTTTTCCAATTCTTGCTCGTGTACCTTGATGTCGTGTAGAAATGTGTCCAAAACTTCATTGTGAAGAATGAATTGATTTTGGAAATGTTCCACTTTCATTTTTATATCAGTTGCTGTATTTTTTTGCGAAATTTCAGCTAACCAATTTTTGAATATTTTTATTTCTTCTTTTTGAAAAGTCAATTCATTTGACCACAATTTATGTTCGTGGTGAAGGTCTGAAATATGCACGGTTTTAGTAGCCATAATTTCTATTTTTGGTTTATAAGATGTGTTGTTATTCCCTTGAATTAACATTACAAAGGTGCAGCATTGCTTTGGGGTCTTAAATGATTCAGAAAAGTATCAAATATGATTTATATCAATCTGGAGAATGTGTTTACATCATTGAGTATCAGCAAAATCCAATGGGTTGTATTTAATATTTTTTGTATATGAAATAAAAAAGACCTGCAAGTTACTTTACAGGTTTTTTCGTTTCGTTTATTTAGTGTTATTGTGTTTGTATAATAAGTTATTGTGCTGATTCTTGTGACTGCAAAATCTTTTTGTCGATGTAAAAAGTACCAAAAGGAACAATGCAAGCCAATAGTACTTTCCATGTGGTTTGGCTAAAAACCCAACGTTTTTCGGTGGCTACGCTAATGGTATTGAGTACAAATAACACAAACAAAAGCCCATGAATTTGCCCTAAAATCTGCACCAAAAGCGGATAATTCCATAAATGTTTGAGCGGAACAGCCACAAATACAAGCAATAGCAACGACGAGCCTTCTAATTTTCCTAAAAGCCTGAGTCGCCCCAAGTTACTGGACAACAATGTTTTCATTTTGATTTCGTAAAATAATTAGCGGAACAACGGACGCGCCGACAGCGGCGAAAATGGCGAAAATGGCCAAGGCACAGCCAGCAAAATGATGCACAAACCCAGCAGAAACCATACAAAAATTGTTTTAAACTTCTGTGTGTCTGTGGTTTGTCGCTTGGCTTTGGCCGAACCTATCGTAATGATAACAATGGCTACCAGCATTAATCCCAAATGAATAACAGGGAAAAACAGACTTTCGAGGCTAAGCGGCGAGCTGCTTTCGCGCCAAAAATATTTGACAATGGGACTATGTCCGTAAAGCGTAAATCCCAACAGCAACTGAATGTGCGCAATGGTGGCCGTCCAGTGCCGAAGGCGGTTGTGGCTTGGCAAAAATGCTTTGTTTTGGGTGTAACCGATATACGCCTGCCCAATTGCCCAAAGCAAAGAACCCAAAACCAACCACCTAAAAGCCGAATGAAGTTGTAAAACGATTGGATACATTTTTTTTGATAATCAATGAATTATGCGTCATTGGGTTGCAACTACCAGACAGCACAAAGTTGCGTGTCTGTACCGTTTGGTGATAGGATATTAAAATCCAGTTTTAGGACGTTTCAATCATTTAGGCCATTGGTTTATTCACAAAAAAATTCCAAGCATTAACCTAACACTTGGAATTTTGGAGAAATTAAATGGTTGTTCTAAAATGTTGGATTAATTTATTTCCATTCGCCATGCGTCGGGTAAGCTCTTTCGTACTGTTTTGGCCAATGGCTCACAGACGAATCTTCTCCAGACAAAACATAAGCGGCGTACAAAGGAAAATTCGGATTTCGGAGGCTTTCGCGGGCAATCAAAATCAAGTCGGCACTTTCGTTCTGAAGAATTTCTTCGGCTTGTTGCGGCGTAGAAATCAGCCCGACGGCACTCGTAGCAATGCCTGCGCTCTTGCGAATTTCGGCAGCAAACCCGACCTGATAGTTTGGTTTGGCTGGAATGTTGGTTAGCACATTTCCGCCCGACGAAGTATCTATCAGATGAACGCCCAATTTCTTTAACTCAATGGCCAAACGCACCGAATCTTGTACGTTCCAGCCGTTTTCTACCCAATCTGTCGCCGAAATGCGCACAATCAAGGCCCTTTCTTTTCCCCAAACCTCCTGTACGGCTTGCACCACTTCCAAGGTGAGGCGTATGCGATTTTCAAAACTGCCGCCGTATTCGTCGGTTCGGTGGTTGCTGAGCGGCGAATAAAATTGGTGCAACAAATAGCCGTGTGCGGCGTGTATTTCTATCGCGTCGTAGCCAGCTTGCAAGGTGCGTTGCACGGCGGCTTTAAAATCGTCTTTTACTTGCTGGATTCCTTCGGCAGTTAGGGCTATCGGCGCGGCTTCTTCTTCTCTAAAACCAACGGCACTTGGCGCGACTGTCTGCCAGCCGTTGGCGTGGTCTGGACTGATTTTGTGGCCGCCGTCCCAAGGGCGTTGGCAACTGGCTTTGCGGCCTGCGTGTGCCAACTGAACCCCGATTTTCGCGCCTTGCTGATGTACAAAATCTACAATTCGCTTGAGTGGCGCGATTTGCTCATCATTCCACAAACCCAAATCCGCGTAAGTAATGCGTGCTTCGGGCGAAACTGCCGTTGCTTCTTGGATAATAAATCCCGCTCCGCCAGTGGCGCGGCTTCCCAAATGTGCCAAATGCCAGTCGTTGGCCAGTCCGTTTTGGGCAGAATATTGGCACATAGGCGAAATAACAATTCTATTTTTGAGGTCAAGATTCCCCAAACGGTAGGGGCTTAAAAGTTTTATTTCTTTGGCAGACATTTTTTATTGGTTTAAATAGTGACTATTTTATTTTGATTGCGCAATAAGGTATAGCTGATTTTTGGGTGAAAGAAAAGTTTGGGCATTGTTAGACATGCCCAGCACCACAAACAAGCCATTTTGGGATGTTTTTGTTCCAAACGTGGTGCTTACTCAAATGCCATCTATTTTTTTACGAAACTGCAAAGGCGTACAACCTTCGTATTTGCGGAAAAGTCGGCTAAAATACGACGCATCTAATACTCCGATTTCGGCGGCTACGTCATTGACCGACAAACGGGTTTGGTGTAGCAGCATTTTGGCTTCCAACAACAAGGTTTCGTCTATCCATTTGGTTGGCGATTTGCCCGTAACACTTTTAATTACTTTGTTCAGGTGATTGGGCGTAACATTGAGAGCCGCCGCGTACTCGCTCACGCGGTGCATCGTCCTGATATTGCTGGTCAACAGTTCTTTAAAACGATTCGTTAGGCCGACGGCCATATTTTGAACTGAGGCGTTGAGGGATTTGTACGCCGACTGTATCTCATAGAGCAAAGCCACAAAATAGGCTTGCGTTAAGGGCTTGGTGCCCAGTCCGTGTGTGGTGTATTCGGCCAATATTCTTTCAAATAATTGTTGGGTGTACGTGGCCACAGGTTGTCCCAATTTGACGGACGGATTGCCCCAAATATTCAGAAATTCAAACTCTTGGCGCAGGTCTGCCGCCGAAAATTTATTGAGCAAAAACAAGTCTTCAAAATAGCACAAAAAGCCTTTGTTAATGTCTGGATTGCTAAACGAATAGACTTGTCCTGCGGCCACTATCATACATTCGTTTTCGTGAATCGTAAAGGTTTGGCTGCCGATATTCATAATCGCCTCGCCTTCCGTGATGTAAATCAGGATGTGCGAAGTGGAGCGCATCGGCGGAATTGGCAATTTCATTAACTGAAACATTTCTTCTACTTTCACCACAAAGAACGTTCTAAAATCAGCCTTTAGCATACTTTCGTCCGTAGTTTCGGGCCGCATGAATTTTTCTTTAAAAGAAACAACATTGTGTGTATTGATTTTCATGTAGAAGTTGTTTGGTGTTATCAAAAAGTATTGTATCCGTTTGAAATACTGTTTGTTAAACGCAAATCGCCGCCTTACAATTTTCTTGCAAGGCGGCGGCTTGTGTTTTGAGTTTTATTTATTCGCTGATTACTTCGGCTTTGTAGCCTACTTTTTCCAACAAGGTTTTTACTTCGTCGGCACTCACTTCACCTTCTACGGTGAGGCGTTTGTCGGGGCTGTTCGTGTCCACGCTCCATTTGCTAATGGCGGCGGTTTGGTCTAAAGCTGGCGTTACGGTAGCCACGCAGCCACCACAACGAATATTGGTTTTGAATTGTAGGGTTTTCATCTGATTATCAAGGATTAAAACTTTTTATTTTTGAGTAATAAACTATTCGTAACAACACTTACGCTGCTCATGGCCATCGCCGCACCTGCCCACATGGGGTCAAGCAAAAAGCCATTGAGCGGGTACAAAATCCCTGCCGCGACAGGAATGGCCAACAAATTATACACAAACGCCCAAAATAAATTTTGGCGGATAGTGGCTACGGTTTGTTTGGAAAGCGCAACGGCGGCGGGAACTTTGAGCAAATCGCCCGACACAATCGTAATCGCCGACACGTCCAACGCTACATCACTGCCTTTGCCCATTGCGACGCTTACGTCTGCTTGCGCCAATGCGCCACTGTCGTTGAGGCCGTCGCCGACCATGGCCACTACTTTGCCTTGCGCCTGCAAGTTTTTAACAAAAGCCGCTTTCTGGGTAGGCAATACATTGGCCTGAAAATGCCGAATACCGACTTCATTGGCAACGGCTGCTGCTGTTTGGTCGTTGTCGCCTGTGAGCATATACACACTTATATCCAAGTTGCGCAGGGCTTCGATGGCTTCCGCCGACGTGGATTTGATAGCGTCCGCAATGGCTACGCAACCCACCAATTGCCCATTTTTAGCTACCGAAATTACGGTGTTGGCTTGTGCCAAACGGCTACTAACCCAGTCTTGTGCTTTGGGCATCACGGACACGCCCGCCGATTCGAGCAGCCCCAAATTTCCCACCAAATAACTATCGCTGTTCCAACGCGCCTTTATGCCTTGTCCGATGAGCGTTTCCACTTCCTGTATTTCTTTGTATTCGCATTGCCCTTCCAACCAATGCACGACGGCTTGCGCAATTGGGTGTTGAGAGCTTTTCTCAATGCTATATAAAATATTTTTTGCTTCAATAATTTGAGCATCAAACCATTGCGCTGCCACTACTTCGGGTTTGCCTTCGGTAATAGTGCCTGTTTTGTCTAATACAATGGCGTTTACTTTTTGGGCAACCTCCAAACTTTGGGCATCTTTAATCAGGATTCCGCGCGTAGCACCTGCCCCGATTCCTGCCATGATGGCCGTTGGCGTAGCCAGCCCCAACGCACACGGACACGCAATGATAAGCACCGTAACGAAAGCCAACAGCGCGTGTGTAAAGGCATTTTCTCCCCCGAATACCAACCAAACAACAAAGCTCAACGCCGCCAAACTCATCACCACAGGCACAAAAATCCCTGCGATTTTATCTACTAATTGTTGTACGGGGGCTTTGCTGCCTTGTGCTTGCTGTACTGTTTTGATTATCTGCGAAAGGAGCGTGTCCGCACCTACTTTTTGCGCCTGATACTGAAAACTGCCTTGTTGGTTTATCGTGCCAGCCAACACATTGTCGCCTTCTTGTTTGGTTACGGGAATAGGCTCGCCGCTAATCATGCTTTCATCCACAAACGAACTGCCCGCCGTAACGATGCCGTCCACCGCGATTTTTTCCCCAGCTTTAGCCAACAGTATATCCCCGACGCGCACGGCACTAATGGCCACTTCTTGCGGTTGTCCGTCTGCCGAAATCAACGTTACGGACTTGGGTTGTAGCCCAATAAGTTTTTTGATGGCCGAAGCCGTATTGTTTTTGGCGGTTTCTTCCAACCATTTCCCCAACAAAATAAAGGCAATAATCACCGCCGACGCTTCAAAATAAACTTGTGGGTGCAGCCCTCGACTATGCCAAAATTCAGGGAAAAGCACATTAAAAACGCTGTAAGTATAAGCTACGCTCGTACTCAAGGCCACGAGTGTATCCATGTTGGCGGTGCGGTGTTTGGCTTGTTTGTATGCGCCCGCAAAAAATGTTTGTCCAAAATAAAAAAGCATCGGCGTAGCCAAAGCCCACGAAACGTAATGCGCCCAAGTCTGGTGCATGAGGTTCGGAGTCATGCCAATCACGATGAGCGGCACAGCCAAAAGCATCGCGCCGATGGTCTTAAAACGCAATGTTTCGTATTTCTGGCGTTTGTGTTGGGCTAAAAGTTCGTCGGCTTGCGGGCTGTTTTCTACCTGCAAATCGTAGCCAAAAGACTGTACTGCGGCCTTGAGGTCGTAGGCATCGGCCACACTGGGCACATATTCCACCGCCGCCGAAGCATTGGCGTAATTCACTGCCGCCGAAAGCACGCCGACTTGTGTTTTCAGCACACTTTCCACGCTCACGGCACAAGCCGCGCACGACATATCCATTACAGGGAAAATTTCTTTGCGCGAAGCGATTTTATAACCCAACTCCTGAAGATTTTTGATGATTCGAGGGAAAACGTCCAACGGCTTCGCGCTTTCAAAAAATACACGACTGTTGTTAAATTCCACACCCGAAGCACTTACGCCGTCGGTTGAGGAAAGCGTTTTTTGCAACCGCGCGACATCTTGGGCATCTTCCAAATTTTCTAAACTTATATAAATAAAGCCTGTGTTTTGCATGGCGATTGTTAGATAAAATAAATGTTAGGTAAATAAATATGGCCGAGCTTTCATCCACTGAATCTCTTGCAACTCTTTCACGACCTCTTGCAACTCTTTCACGACCTCTTGCAACTCTTTCACGACCTCTTGCAACTCTTTCACGACCTCTTGCAATTCTTTCACGACCTCTTACAACTCTTTCACGACCTCTTGCATCTCTTTCACGGCCTCTTGCATCTCTTTCACGACCTCTTACAACTCTTTCACGACCTCTTACAACTCTTTCAGAACCTCTTGCATCTCTTTCACGACCATTTGCATCTCTTTCACAACCTCTTGCATCTCTTTCACAACCTCTTGCAACTCTTTCACGACCTCTTGCAACTCTTTCACGGCCTCTTACAACTCTTTCACGGCCTCTTACAACTCTTTCACGGCCTCTTACAACTCTTTCACGGCCTCTTACAACTCTTTCACGGCCTCTTACAACTCTTTCACGGCCTCTTACAACTCTTTCACGGCCTCTTACAACTCTTTCACGGCCTCTTACAACTCTTTCACGGCCTCACTAATTTTCTTTTGCACAAAATTAGCAGGCAAACCCAGCGGCGGCGTTACGAAATCTTGGAAAGGATTTATGTTTTCATGGAAAAGCGGTTACACTTGGTCTAAGGACTTGCGCAAACCAATGCCCTGTTGCCGAAATTCGGACGGCGTAAGTCCTGTTACTTTCTTGAATTGTGCCGACAAATGCGCCACACTGCTATAACCAAGTTTGAAAGCTATTTCGCTTAAATTCAGTTGGTTGTACACGAGCAACTCTTTTACTTTTTCTATTTTTTGTCGGATAACATATTGCTCAATGGTCAGGCCTTCGGTTTCGGAAAAGAGCTTGCTGAGTTGCGAATATTCTTTGCCCAAGGCCTGCGACACGGTATCGGCAATCGCAAATTTTTGGTCTTCTTTCTGGTGAATATGCTCAATGACAAGGGCTTTTATTTGTTCGATTTGTTGGCTTTTGGCATCGTCGAGCAGCTCAAAACCTTGCGTTTGTAGCTGGTTTTTAAGCATCAATTTTTCTTCTTCGGCCAGTGGCTTGGCCAAAACAACTTCGCCTAATCGCACATTAAGCGGTGTTATTTGCAATGCCCCAAAGGTTTGTTCTACTGCCGTGATGCAGCGCGGACACACCATATTTTTAATATAGATTTTCATAGGCAGTAAGATTTGATTCTTTGCTTTATCAATGCAAAATTTTAAAAATCAGTTCTTTCATAATTTCGCCTTCGGTGGCGTTGCCGCTATCAATGCCTTTGGAACGAATATCGGCTTCGCGCAGAAAACCAATGATTTGGATGGTTTTGCCAAACGGAAAAGTACGAGTAGCCGCCAAATAATCTTTCACAAAAAACGGGTTTACTTTTAGCAGTGCGGCCAATGCTTTTTCTGTTTTGTCGGTGGCGGCGTGTACCAGCAAAACTTTGGTAAAAAATCCGAACAGAGCGGCCACGTTCAGCACCAACGGATTGCTTTTTGGATCAGCTTCAAAGTATTGGATAATTTTGTTTGCCTTCAAAACATTGCGTTCTACTAAAGCCTTTTGCAATTCAAACACATTGTAATCTTTGCTAATGCCCACGTATTGTTGCACGAGTTCGGGCGTAATTTCGGTTTGCTTGCCCTGTAAATTGATGCTGAGTTTGTCTATTTCGTTGGCCAATCGACTCAAATCTGCCCCGATATTTTCGGCCAAGAGTTGCAGTGTGGACGGCTTGGCGGTGAGTCCTTTTTCCCGAAAATAACCACTAATCCAGTCGGGCAATTTGTAATCTCGAACTTTGGGCGAGTCCACCAACACGGCCATTTTATCCAAAATCTTAGCCAAAGGCTTGCGCCCGTCAATGGTTTTGTGCTTGTGTGCAAACACCAATACGGTGGACGGCAACGGCGTTTGTATATAATTCCCCAGTAATTTTTGGCCTTCTTCTTTGTTCAAATCGGCCAGTTCTTGCGCTTCTTTTACGATTACCACTTGCCTTTGTGCCATCATCGGAAAGCGGCGGGCGTTGTTGAGCACTACGCCCATGTCCACATCTTTTCCGTACATAATTACCTGATTAAAAGAACGTTCAGATTCTGGAAGTGCATTTTTTTCTATCAAATCGCAAATCAAATCTATGTAATAAGGTTCTTCGCCTTGCAGAAAATACACGGGTGCAAACTTCTGTTCTTTGAGGTCTTTGATAACGGATTCGGGACTTACGGGCATAATGTTTTGTTTATGCTAAATTCGGGGTAAATGTTAGGACTACACGCACAAGAATAATAATTTTGCGCCGTTACAAAATTAGATAGAAATCGTTAAATAAATTTTGATGAAGAATTTTATAGAAGAATTGCGTTGGCGTGGCATGATTCACGACGTAATGCCAGGTACGGAAGATATGTTGAAACAAGGTGTCGCGACGGCTTACGTGGGCATAGACCCGACCGCCGACTCTTTGCACATTGGCCACTTGGTGGGCGTAATGGGACTCAAACATTTTCAACTTGCAGGGCATAAACCTATCGCGTTGGTGGGTGGAGCTACGGGCATGATTGGCGACCCTTCGGGCAAATCTGCCGAGCGTAATTTGTTGGACGAAGCCACTTTGCGCCACAATCAGGACGCTATCGGTCAGCAATTGGCCAAGTTCTTGGATTTTGAGTCGGCAGCTCCTAACGCCGCCGAAATCGTGAACAACTACGATTGGATGAAAGAGTTTTCGTTTTTGGACTTTATTCGCGACATCGGCAAGCACATCACCGTCAATTACATGATGTCTAAGGATTCTGTAAAAAAACGTATTTCGGGCGAAGAGCGCGAAGGCATGTCTTTTACGGAATTTACATATCAATTGGTACAAGGCTACGACTTTTTGCATTTGTTCCAGACGAAGGGTTGCCGTTTGCAAATGGGTGGTTCTGACCAATGGGGCAACATCACGACGGGAACGGAGCTTATTCGCCGCAAAGCCAATGGCGAGGCTTACGCCGTTACGTGGCCATTGATTACGAAAGCCGACGGTGGCAAATTTGGTAAAACAGAAAGCGGTAACGTATGGCTCGACCCAGCGAAAACTTCGCCGTATGCTTTTTATCAATTTTGGCTCAATTGCTCGGACGACGACACTAAAAAATATATTCGCATTTTCACGCTTTTAAGCCAAGAGGAAATAGAGGCGTTGGAGGCCGAACACGCCGCCGCACCACATACACGTCCTTTGCAAAAGGCTCTGGCTAAAGATATTACGGTACGCGTACACTCGTTGGCCGAATACGAAGCGGCGGTACAAGCCTCTGATATTTTGTTTGGCAAAGCCACAACTGAAGCATTGGCGCAAATAGATGAAAAAATGCTTTTGACGGTGTTTGAAGGCGTGCCGCAAGCAAGCGTAAGCCCAGAGGATTTGGCTACGGATGTGGTTAGTTTGTTGGGTGCTGGCTTGGATGGTTTGGTTTTCAAATCCAAAGGCGAGGCGCGTAAAATGATTGCTGCTGGCGGTGTGAGTATCAATAAGGTCAAAATTGCCGAACAACAGTTAGGCACGGATTTTGCATTGTTGCAAAATAAGTATCTACTCGTACAGAAAGGCAAAAAGGATTATTTCTTATTAAAAATAGAACAATAGAGTTACTTTTTGTGCGCTTTCGGGATTTAGTGTAAATAAAATGTTGGTAATTTCGCTTGCAGATAATTGTTATTTTGCATATAAACACGTACTTTTACCCCATTGAAAACGAATGACCCTTCTGTTACTTTGCGATATTTTTAATAGATAATCAAAAACGAACAGATGCAAAATATAATCGCTATGTACTTAAAGAGAACATTTTTTACTGTTTTTGCAATACTTACAACCCTGATTTTCAGTAGTAAATCTGCTATTGCTCAGTCAGAAATAGCTCCTGCTGATGCTCGCTCTGCCGAATATAGAATTCATTGTATTTATATTTATAACTTTACGAAATATATTCAATGGCCTTCTGATTATGGCAAAGGCGAATTTACGATTGGCATAGTGGGCGAAACGGGTCTTGCAGATGAGCTAAAGAAAATGGCTGATGTAAAGACGGTGAATGGTCGCAAAATTTTGGTGAAGCGTTACAAAAACGTCAATGAAGTGGACAAAGTTTGTCCGATGCTTATTTTGCCTGTACAAAGCAGTGATTTTTTGAGTACAGCGTTGCGCACTTGCAACAAGAATACGTTGATTATCACCCAAAAAGCAGGTTTAGCCAAAACGGGCAGCCCAATTAACTTTGTGTCGTTGGATGGTAAACCAAAATTTGAAATGAATACGACAGTTCTTGACAAAACAGATCTTAAAGTGCTAACGCAGCTAAAAAGCATTGCTATTTTAATAAACTAAGTATTTTATTAGCTCTCATATAAAAACGCCGTCCATTTTGGGCGGCGTTTGTTTTATCTAAAAGCGGTTACTTTTTGCTGTTTTCGGTTATTGATTCTACAAAGCAAAAAGTTATTAAAGTGATAATATTTCAAAACAATGGCTATTTTGCTATTAAATTGATATTTTTGCGGCCTCATTTTCTTTTTTGATTCGAAATAATTTTTATTTGAAATATAATGCACAACGATAGTTATGTAGTTATTATGGCTGGCGGGATTGGCAGCCGTTTTTGGCCTTTCAGCCGTACAAGCAACCCGAAGCAGTTTCATGATGTATTGGGTACGGGCAGAAGCCTTATTCAGCAAACGGTGGATAGATTTCATGATGTTTGCCCCAAAGAAAATATCTATATCGTAACCAATAAAGATTATTATCAGCTCGTCAAAAATCAACTTCCTTTTTTGGACGACGACCAAATACTTTTAGAGCCTGTCGGTAAAAATACAGCTCCTTGTGTGGCCTACGCTGCCCACAAAATCGTATGCAAAAATCCTAATGCAAACATTGTGGTTTCGCCTGCCGATCATGTGATCTTGAACGAAAAAGAATTTGAGAAAACCATCAAAACAGCCTTGTATAACTCTTATAACAAAGATGTTTTGATTACGTTGGGCATTAAGCCAAGCCGCCCCGACACGGGTTACGGCTATATTCAGTACATCGAAGGTAATTCGGCACTGAAAAAAGTAAAGACCTTTACAGAAAAACCGCACTTAGAATTGGCACAAACCTTCTTGGATAGCGGCGATTTTGTGTGGAACTCTGGCATTTTTATTTGGAGCGCAAAGGCTGTGATTAAGGCTATTGAAGCACATTTACCCGAAATGCACGAGCTTTTCCACGAAGGACAAAAATATTATTCTACCGAAAAAGAAGAATCTTTTGTGGAGCAAGCATATCCACAATGCAAAAGCATTTCGATAGATTATGGTATTATGGAAAAATCGGACAACGTATTTGTGTTGTTGAGCGATTTTGGTTGGTCGGATTTGGGAACATGGAAATCTTTGTACGACATCATGGACAAAGACGCAGACCAGAACGTTATCGAGGCCAACGCCATGCTTTACGATACCAATAATTGTATTATCAAAACCTCTAAAGATAAATTGGTAGTGATACAAGGTTTGTCTAATTACATCGTGGCCGAGTCGGATGGTATCATTATGATTTGCCAAAAAGACGAGGAACAGCGCGTAAAAGAGTTTGTGGCCGATGCCAAAGCCAAAAAAGACAAGCGTTTTATTTAGTCTAAAAAAAAATAGAAAATATAGTAAGCGAGATTTGGGCAAAAGGCTCGAATCTCGCTTTATTTTTGTGCTTGAATGTCCAGAATTTGCATTGGTTTTTGTTCTTTCATTTTGTCGGGGATGGCAGACAAAATGCTATTTTTCAAGGCTTTAACCAATCTTTCTTTTACATATTGGTAATGGCTCACAAGGCTAATTTCGCGCACTGGCGAAGGTGGCGCAAAATACCGAAGTTGTTTTTGTTGGGCGGGGCTGAGGCGTACGGCGGCCAGTTCTGGTATGACGGTAATGCCGTAATGGCTGTCCACCAGATTCATAAGCGTTTCGATGCTGCCCGCCTCGTAGTGGAGTTTGTGGTAAAATGCCGATTCACGTTTTAGTTCGCAGAGGTTCAAAATCTGGCTGCGCATACAATGCCCTTCTTCCAACAGCCATAATTTTTCTAAATTAATATCCGACGGCACAATATATTTTTTGTCGTTATCAGCTTCATTTTCATTGGCATACAAAAAATATTGCTCGTAATAAAGTGGCGTTTCCACGATGGTTTTTTCGTGTAGCGGCGTGGCCAAAATCCCCACATCAATTTCCCCAGACTTGAGTTTTTCGATAATGTTGGCGGTGGTGTATTCGTGAATGTAAAGACTGATTTTGGGATATTTTTCGGTAAAATTTTTCAGGAAAAGCGGCAGCAAATACGGGGCAACCGTCGGGATAATTCCCACGCGCAACTCGCCCGTAAGTTCGCCTTTTTCTTGCAACACGATGTCTTTGAGTTGGTTAGCTTCGCTCAAAATGCGCCGCGCCTGTGTGATTACTTTCACGCCGACGGCTGTCGGGACGACGGGCTGTTTACTGCGGTCAAAAAGAATTACGTCTAATTCCTCTTCCAATTTTTTAAGCATCATGCTTAAAGTGGCCTGTGTTACGAAACACGATTCGGCAGCTTTGGCAAAATGGCGGTGCGTGTCCACCGCGACCAAATATTCTAATTGTTGAAAGTTCATAGTTACGCAATTGCTTTGTTTTGGGGAATAGAACAAAAATACAACCTAATTATTTTTCTCCCCAATCCGAACTATTTTAATTCAAATATTGGTTATCTATTTGCAACATCATTGCAAGACTGTATCTTTGCAGCCATTCCAGAAAAAATTATCTTTTTGTTTAGATATAAAGAAAATGAAATTAGAAAAACTTGGTTTGTCGCTTTCGCTTATTTGCGCGATTCACTGTGTGAGCTTGCCTTTGCTGCTTACGCTTGCGCCGCTCGTGGGTCAAAGTTTTTGGGCAGACCCTGTGGTCGAAAATACTTTATTGGTAAGCAGTGTTTTTATTGCCGCTTACACGTTGGGTAAAGACTATATTTCAATTCATAAACGCGCTTCTGCGTTATTTACGGCGGCTTTGGGCTTTGGTATTATCCTGATTACCAAAACATTATTGCCTGCCAACTACGAACCTGTCATGATGGCCATCGGTGGTGGCGTTACGGCTTGGGCGTATTATCTGAACTGGAAATTGCGCCGCCTGACGGTTTGTACGAAAGGTTGCCAAGTTTCCCATAAACCCACTACCATGATGCGTGCTATGCAAGAAGCATAAGCACACATATATTTCCGTAAATTTCTCTTGTTTTCTTGGTCAGATTCGTCTGATAGTGTGATTATTGGCCTGAATATGTATTTTTACGGCCTAATCACTGTTTTTAATTTTCATCAAAAATATATTTTGGGCAGCCAAAAGGCTGTAAATCAATTATGTCATTAGCACACCCACAACGATATACCATTACGGCGGCTTTGCCGTATGCCAACGGCCCTGTGCATATTGGGCATTTGGCTGGTGTTTATATTCCTGCCGATATTTATGTGCGTTATTTGCGTTTGCGCAACCGCGATGTGATTTTTGTTTGTGGTTCGGACGAACACGGCGTTCCCGTAACGATTCGCGCCAAAAAAGAAGGCATTACTACGCAACAGGCCGTAGATAAGTATCACCAAATTATCGGCGATTCGTTCAAAGATTTTGGTATTAGCTTCGATATTTATTCGCGTACTTCCAACGCAACGCATCACGAAACTTCTTCGGCTTTCTTCAAAAAATTATACGAAGAAGGCAAATTTGTAGAGCAAACCTCCGAACAATACTACGACGAGAAATCCGCACAATTTTTGGCCGACCGCTACATACAAGGCACTTGCCCGAAATGCGGACACGAAAACGCCTACGGCGACCAATGCGAAAGTTGCGGTTCTACGCTTAGCCCGACGGAGTTAGTAAATCCGCGCTCAATGTTGAGTGGCGAGCCGCCCGTATTGCGCCCAACTAAACACTGGTTTTTGCCATTAGACCAATACGAAGGCTGGTTGCGCGAATGGATTTTGGAAGGCCATAAAGACTGGAAAACAAATGTTTACGGTCAATGCAAATCGTGGATTGAACAAGGCTTGCAGCCGCGTGCTGTTACGCGCGACCTCGAATGGGGCGTGCCTGTTCCCGTAGCGGGCGCAGAAGGCAAAGTGTTGTATGTTTGGTTTGATGCGCCGATTGGCTACATCTCGGCTACAAAGGATTATTTCAAACAAAACCCTGAACACGCGGCGCACAAAAACGTAAAATCTGCGGATTGGGAAAAATATTGGCAGTCGCCAGACACCAAACTTTTGCATTTTATCGGAAAAGATAACATTGTTTTCCACTGTATTATTTTCCCTGCAATGCTCAAGGCGCACGGCGATTACATTTTGCCCGACAACGTGCCAGCCAATGAGTTTTTGAATTTGGAAGGAAATAAAATCTCGACTTCCCGCAACTGGGCGGTTTGGTTGCATGAATATTTGCAAGATTTTCCCCAAAAACAAGACGTATTGCGTTATGTGCTTTGCGCCAATGCACCCGAAACCAAAGACAACGATTTTACGTGGAAAGATTTCCAAGCCCGCAACAACAACGAACTGGTAGCCACTTTCGGCAATTTCGTGAACCGTGCCGTTGTACTTACGCATAAATTTTTTGGTGGAAAAGTTCCACGTCGCGGGCAATTATATGATATTGACAATGAATTACTTGAGAAGTTAAAAATAACTCCTGAGCGTATTGCTACTTCAATTGAGGCTTATCGTTTTAGAGAAGCTCAAAACGAATTTATGGAATTAGCCCGTATGGGGAATAAGTATCTTGCCGATACAGAACCATGGAAACTAATAAAGACTGATATCGAACGAACAGCAACAATTTTACATATAAGTCTTCAAGTAGTAGCAAGTTTGGCTGTACTCTGTGAACCGTTCATGCCATTTACATCGAAGAAACTGTATGGCATATTAGGCATTAATAACCCTTTATATTTCCCTTCTGGTGAATATCCTGAAATAAGAGAAAGAGAAGGTGATAAATGGGTTGCAGCAGGTGCCACTTGGTTTTTATCCGAAGGCCATGAAATAGCACAAGCCGAATTGCTTTTTGATAAAATAGAAGACGACGTAGTAGCCGCGCAAGTACAAAAATTATTGGATACTAAAAAAGCCAATGAATTGGCTGCCAAGCCATTGCCGCCAGCCAAAGAACCCGTAACTTTTGAGGATTTCGGGGCGATGGACATACGTGTCGCTACGATTTTGGAAGCGGAAGCCGTACCCAAAACCAAAAAGTTACTCAAACTTACTTTGGATACTGGGCTGGACAAACGCACGGTAGTAAGTGGCATTGCCGAACATTATAATCCTGCCGACATTATCGGGCAGCAGGTTTGTTTGTTGGCTAATTTGGCTCCGCGCGAAATAAAAGGCATCACTTCTCAAGGCATGATTCTGATGGCCGAAAACAAAGACGGAAGTTTGGCGTTTGTTGTGCCGTCCAAAGAGATTATCAACGGCGGAACAATTAGCTAACTTTTAGATTTTTGTTTAAAACACGAGAGTGGGGGGAGCCAATTTATTGGCTCCCCCCACTCTCGTGTTTATTCCCATAATCACAAATTCTGTAAGTGCCGATTTACCAAAATCCCAAGCTAATGTCTTCTTAGTCACTGAAAATCTGACTAAATTTTCTTTTCTTTACCAAAAAGAAACAAGATGAGCAAAAAACTAATTCGGTTTGATTGGGCTATCAAAAGGCTGCTTCGTGATAAGGCTAACTTTGTAGTCTTGGAAGGTTTTTTGTCCGAACTGCTCTTTGAAGATATTAAAATCAAAGAAATATTAGAAAGCGAAAGCAATCAAGAAATTGACAAAGACAAGTATAATCGAGTTGATATTTTAACACAAAACTCTAAAAATGAGTTAGTTATTATTGAAATTCAAAACACCTACGAAATTGACTTCTTTCACAGAATGGCTTATGGCGTATCCAAAGCCATTACAGAAAACCTGAGTTTAGGGCAAGCCTACTCAGAAATCAAGAAAGTAATTTCGATTAACATTGTCTATTTTGACTTAGGGCAAGGCAAAGATTATATTTATCAAGGCAAAACAAATTTTGAGGGCTTGCACCAAAAAGACGTACTACAACTGTCGAGCAAGCAAAAAAAGACTTTTACGAAACTCAATGTCTCGGATATTTTTCCTGAATATTATATCATAAAAGTGAATAGTTTTAACGATGTTGCCACCGATACGCTTGATGAGTGGGTTTATTTTCTCAAAAATAGCGAAGTCAAAGACGAATTTAAGGCGAAAGGTTTGGCCGAAGCAAAAGAGGCATTTGATATAATGCGTTTGGACAAAGACCAGCATTATGCGTATAATCGTTATTTGGACTATTTGCACGTCAAGGCGAGCGATGCTCTTAGTTTGCAACTGGAAGCGGAAGATAAAGCAAAGCAAGATAGAAGTATTGAAATCGCTAAAATTATGCTATCCGATAATGAAATAAACGAAAAAATAGCGAAGTACACAGGCTTAACAGTTGAGCAAATAGAACTATTACGCCTCGAAAAATAAAACAAAACCCCGCTAAATTTTAGCGGGGTTTTTATTCAAATCACATTCCCGTAATCACAAATTCTGTGCGGCGGTTTTGTTGGCGACCTTCGGCGGTGGCGTTGTTGCCGAGCGGTTTGGCACTGCCGTAACCTTTGGCTGTTAGGCGCATGGCTTCTATGCCTTGTGTCGTGAGAAAAGTACGTACGGCGGCGGCACGACTTTCCGAAAGTTTTTGGTTAATCCTTTCATTTCCAACATTATCTGTATGGCCGCTTACTTCTACTTTGAGTTTGGGAAGTCGGCGCATAAGTTGCACGAGTCTTTGTAATTCTGTGGCGGATTCTGGTCGCAATTCAGCTTTTCCCGAATCAAAAAACACGTTATTTAAAATAATTTTTGCGCCTGTTTCGGGCTTGGAAAGTTTCACTTCGCGGCGTAATTCGGTGTAGCCACCTTCCGAAGACATCGACACATTTTCCGAATAAAAAAGCCTGTCTTTTTGCTCAATGGTTACGTTGTAGTTGCGGCCTGCTGGCAATGCCACGACGTATTCGCCACTGCTGCCATTGGATTTGAATTGCGCTACTTGTTCTTTGCTCACATTGTCCGAAACAGAAATAGTCGCTTCGAGCGGCTTGCCCGTCTCGTCGCGCACTGTGCCTTTGAGCAGTGCCACATCTGGCGGACGAGGCGGCGGCGGCATACGCACCACATACAAATCTTGGCGGCCTAAACCTTCTTCTTTTTCGGAAGCAAAATAACCATACTTACCATCTGCCGAAAGTGAAAAATACAAGTCATCAGCGGCAGTATTGATGGGGCTACCCAAATTTTCGGGTGCGCCAGTGGCATCGCCTGCACCCATCGGGATTTTAAAAATATCGTAGCCGCCCATGCTGCTATGGCCTTTGGAACTGAAATACAGCGTTTTGCCATCGGCTTGCAAGTTGGGCGATTCCTCGTCGTAAGGCGTATTGATTTTATTGCTCAAAATACGCGGTGGCCCCCATTTGTTTTTTTGTCGGAGACACATATAAATATCTTTGTTGCCTTTGCGGTCGGAAACGAAAAATAGCTTTCGCCCGTCTGCCGACATACACACCGACGACTCAAACGCGGGGCTGTTGTTCTCAAAGGCTACGGGTTTGCTCCATTCCTTGTCTTTTAGCTCCGAAATATAAATGTCGCCGCCGTTTGTGCCTCTGTAAATAAACATGGTCTGGCCGTCGGGCGAAATGCCGATACAAGCATCATGTTGTTTGGTGTTGATGGGCGAAGGTAAATTTTGGCCTGCGTCGAAAGCTCCGCCGCGATTGTAGCTAATGTAAATATCTTCGTAATAAAGACCGTCGTCGGGGTCGCGTTCGCCGCCTGTGGTGCTGGCGCGGCGCGAGGTGAAAAACAGGCGCATTTGGTCGGCAGTGATAAAAGGCAAATACTCGGAGTTGGCTGTGTTTACGACGTTGCCCATGTTGGACATACGTGCTGCCGTGGGCGAAGCCACATATTTTTTCCCAAATTCGCATTGACGCACCAATCGCGCAACTTCTATGCGGTTATAACGCTTTGAGTCAGAACGTTTGTATGCGTCTATCGCCCCATCAAAATCGTGTGCAATGTGCCGCGCTTGCCCCAACGTAAAATACATTTCGTCGGGTACGGGATTGCTTAGGCTAACGGCTTTTTCGGCGAAAGTAAGGGCGCGTTTTTTGGGTGAACTTTGCAAATAGGCTTGGGCCAATCGCCAATTGGCTTCGGCATTTTTTGGATTGGCGGTTACGGCATCTTCCAGAAATTTGACGGCAGCAGGGAAATTTTTCGCTTCAATAAATTTTTTCCCTTTTTCCAGCAGCTTCACATCGTTTTGGGCATACGAGAGGCCAAAACTGCCCAGCCACAAAGCCAAGAAGATATATTTTTGTTTCTTCAACATAATTTCTTTTGTTTAGAGGCTGAAAAACTAACGAAATTTCGCAGAAATATATATCACATTGCTTCAATTTTGGCAGTCAATGTTATTTTAATAGCATTTATTGTTAAATTTGCGCCCTCTAAAAATGCTTAGAATACGGATACAGCTCAATAAACAGCAACGATTTTCGTTTATGTGCTGATAATCTCTTAACGAAAACTATTTTTCAACACACAATACGTTAGATATGAACTTACAAGATATTGCGACGATTTCAGGCAAAGGCGGTCTTTTCCGTATTAGCAAACCAACACGTACAGGTGTAATTCTCGAAACCCTTGACGCTCAAAAAAGTAAAATCGTAGCAGGTGCCACAAGCCGCGTTTCGATTCTGAAAGAAATTTCTATCTATACCACATCCAAAGAAGGTTCTGTGCTTTTGGAAAAAGTATTGATGGATATTTTTACGAAATACGAAGGCAAAACCGTAGAACTTTCGTCTAAGTCTTCGGAAAAAGAACTTTGGGATTTTGTGTTTGGTGTAATTGAAGACTGCGACAAAAGCCGCGTTTATACTTCCGACCTCAAAAAATTAGTTTCTTGGTATAATATTTTGGTGCAATACGCTCCAGATTTGTTTGTAGCCAAAACCGAAGAAGCTCCCGCTTAATTCTTTTGATTTTGCACAAATAAAAGGGCCACTAAGTTTACAAAAAGTTTAGCGGCTCTTTTATTATTCTATTCTCTTAAAACACATAATATGGCAAACGTTAGAACGATTATTTTTTTATTTTTAATGGGTTTGTTTAGTCAAGCTTCTTGTAAAAAAGATAACCCCCAACCTCCTGATGTTGATGTGGTTAAGCTGACTGCTAAAAGTTGGAAATTTGAATCTGGCACTATTAGTCCTAATTATAAAGGAAGTGCTGTATTGAGTACGGATGTGCTGCCAGAATGTAGCAGGGATAATGTTGTAACCTATAAATTAGATTATACAGTAGAGTCCCAAGAAGGAAATTTGAAATGTAGAGAAAATAGTGTTATTAATGGCACGTGGGGCGTAAATACAGACAAAAAATCTATGTACGTTAAGTTGAGTAGCGAATACATGAATAAATTAGAATACGTGGAAGTTTCGGACTCAACGCTAAAATATCGTTATTCTTGGACAAATATTGACGGGACATTTACTATATTTTATAAATTTAAAGCAATATGAAAATCCATAAATTCCCTTATAACTAGCTGATTACAAGGGAATTTGTTTTATTGTCTTTCCACGAGTTTTTCGATGATATGCCTTAGGTATTCGTTAAGTTGTTGGATTTGTAATTCATAGTGTTTATCAATCCCTATTGTGGGCTTTTGGGGTAATGCAGATGATGAAGGAAAGGACAACATTTCAAAAAGATTAATTTCTACTATTTTGGCAATAGTAATAGTTTGTTATTTGCTTATATAAATATAAATATTTTCATTTTTCTGTAATTGCCTTGCGACATTTGTAATCGTTCGACACAGATAAAACGGCTATTGTTATGATGGATGCAGATGGTGAAATAACAGCTGCTATAGTAAATGAACTTACCTCTTCTAAATTAAAAGTAACAACCATTGAAGATGGAGTTACTGCTACTTTTACCTTTGCTGCTCAATAATATTTTTTTATTTGTTTTTACTTCAAAGAAAATTACTCAACGATGAACGGATAATTGTCTTCTACGTAAATATCTTTGTACACCTCATCTGCTGGAGGATATGGAGACTCTTCGGCGAAACGCACACTTTCGGCCACAACTTCTTTTACTTTTTCGTCGATGGCATTTAGTTCGTCTTCAGTTGCAAGATTTTGTGTCAAAATTGTGTTGCGAACGTCTTCTATTGGGTCTTGCTCTTTGTACTGCTCCAACTCTTCTTTGGTGCGGTATTTTTGAGGGTCAGACATCGAGTGACCTTTGTAACGATACGTGCGGAACTCCAAGAATGTAGGACCATCGCCACGTCTTGCGCGTTCGGCAGCACGGCTTACTGCTTCGTGAATGTCTTCTACTTTCATGCCGTTTACAGGCTCAGAAGGCATATCGTACGACAAACCAAGTTTATAAAGTTCTGTTACATTCGATGTGCGTTGTACGGAAGTACCCATCGCGTAACCGTTGTTTTCTACTACAAAGATTACAGGTAATTTCCATAACATCGCCATGTTAAAGGCTTCATGCAAAGCACCTTGGCGTACTGCGCCATCGCCCATGTAAGCGATACACAAGTTGTCTGTACCCAAATATTTTTCAGCGAAAGCCAAACCCGCACCCAAAGGCACTTGTCCTCCCACGATGCCGTGTCCGCCTACGAAGTTTACTTCTTTATCGAAAATGTGCATCGAACCGCCTTTCCCTTTAGAGCAGCCCGTTTGCTTGCCGAAAAGCTCGGCCATAATGGCATTTGCCGACGTACCCAATGCCAATGGCAAAGCGTGGTCGCGGTAAGCCGTAATATATTTGTCGGTTTTGCGCAAAGCAGAAGCCGAACCAGCCGCACAAGCCTCTTGGCCTATATACAAGTGGCAAAAGCCTTTGATTTTTTGTTGGCCGTAAAGTTGTCCTGCTTTTTCCTCAAATTTGCGCATGAGCAACATACTCTCATACCAAAACAGATACGTTTCTTTTGAGTAAGTTACTTTCTCCGATTTTACTTTGTTTTTTTCTCTCATGGTATTGTTCCGTTAAGGGGTATTATAGGGTATAGCAACGAAAGCTATTTGCGAATTAAATCAAAATCTAAATGCAAAGTGATTTTAGTCCAGAAAAATTCTAAACCTGTACGCAAAGGTGCAAAATTAGAATTTCTCACACAATGCCAATGTTTTAGACTTCATGCGCAAAAGTGATTCGGAATCGTTGTAGTTGGGCAATTCGGACAAATTTATCCATCGAATGTCTGTAATTTCTGACAATTGTGGCAAAATTTCTTTGTCTGTGGCCATAAAAGCAAAGCGAATATCGAAATGTAAATGCGCCGCCATCTGCTTATTTGCGGGGATTGGGTGAATGTCGATGTCCCAAATCTGTGGGTAGCGGGACAATGTTTCTAAACTTTTCAAGCCTGTTTCTTCGGTAGCCTCGCGCCAAGCCGCATGCTCAAGACTTGTGTCTTCGGGTTCGATGTGGCCGCCTGCCTGAAACCAACGTTGCAGTTTGGCATGGTGAATGAGCAAACATTTTTGGAAGGTTGCGTCCAGAATCCAAGCCGAAGCAGTAAGATGTCCGTTGAGATTGTGGCGGTCGGCGAAGTTGTGCGGATTTTTTTCCAAAAAGTCTAAAACCTGTGTCTTAAAAGCCGCCTCCGTTTCGTTAAATGCGTTATATTTTTCTACTAATAACTTAGTGTCTGTGAAGGATAGCATTATTTTATTCTAAATGTAAAAATGTAAATGAGGAGATATTTAATAAATGCCCTAAAAGATAAGTTTGTCGGTACAAAAAAACTAATTGTTAAGCCAAAAAATACATATAATTCTGCATATCTGCTTTAAATGAAGCCTATACAAGAGTTTAAGAAGGCATAATGTAAGTTTGTGGAGGCTATACAGAAGTTCAGGACGCTTATACAGAAGTTCGTGGAGGCTATACAAGAGTTTAGGACGCTTATACAG
Organism: Flexibacter flexilis DSM 6793; assembly: GCF_900112255.1. Classification (NCBI taxonomy): domain Bacteria; kingdom Pseudomonadati; phylum Bacteroidota; class Cytophagia; order Cytophagales; family Flexibacteraceae; genus Flexibacter; species Flexibacter flexilis. The sequence goes on along the minus strand of NZ_FOLE01000015.1, from coordinate 10,083 downwards.
AAGTTTATGGAGGCACATACATAAAGCATTAATACAAAAAATACGCACCGAAGTGCGTATTTATCAAAGATTTTTGGCTGAAGGGAAATCATTTTATCTATTAAAAAAAGAAGTCTTATCCCAGCCATTTTCCCCCAACAAAGGTACAAAAGCCGCTTCGCCGCAGTCTTCAGAGGTTATATTGCCGTGCGCATCTTTTCGTATTCGTAGCATTCGTTGTTGTCGGTCAGCTCCGACAGGAATGACAATAATGCCATTGGGGGCGAGTTGTGCAATGAGGGCATCAGGCACGGCAGGCGCACCCGCTGTTACCAAAATACGGTCGAAAGGTGCGTAAGTAGGCCAGCCCAAAGAGCCATCACCACAGCGGAACGTAGCATTGTATCCCATGCGTTGCAACAAATTGGTATAAGTTCGGAAAAGATTTTGGTTGTATTCGATAGAAAAAACTTTTGCGCCTAAAGTAAGCAAGACACAACATTGGTAGCCCGAACCCGTTCCTATTTCCAACACCTTATGGCCTTTTTGTACTTCTAGTAAAATGGATTGTCGGGCAACGGTATAGGGTTGTGAAATGGTTTGACCTTCGCCAATGGGAAAAGCTTTATCGTCGTAGGCGTGTTCTAAAAAGGCTCTTTCGAGAAAAACGTGTCTAGGGACTTTGCCAATAGCCCCCAGTACTTCAGGATTGTCGATGCCTTTTTCTTTCAATATACGGAGCAAGCCGCGTCGTAGTCCTTGTTGGCGATATGTGTCTTCTATTACAAACATTGATTCTATTTTATCCTACAAATATAGATTATCCTTCTAAAAAAAGCCTTAGTTTTGTACCCCGTCTTGTATTTTGATTATGAACCGAGCAGTACTTTTAACCGCATTTTTAGCGTTTTTGTTCACGAGTTTTTCGGGTTGCGATATTATCAACCCCGAGCAAAAAGAACCCGCGTATTTAGAAATCGATACCTTTAGTTTTGATAATAATGGCTATGGAATGCCGATTCAGCGCATTACGGATGCGTGGGTTTATGTCAATTCTAAATACATCGGGACGTACGAGTTGCCAGCCAAGCGCATCCCTATTATTCCGAATGAAGATGGCTCAGCGGCTACGGTTTGGATAGATGCGGGTGTTTATGTAGATGGCATCCGTACGCAGCGCGTAGCATATCCGTTTTATTCGCGTAGTACGCACAGCGTACAATTTATTAAAGGTCAAACTGCTAAACTTACGCCGAGTTATAAATTTACGCCGACGAAAGTTTTAGTTGAAGATGGTTTTGAGGGAGTTACAGGGTTTGCAATCAAGAAAGGCAAAGAAAGTACCGTACCACTAGAGTTTGTCGCCAATACGGATAATTATCCAGAAAATGGGGAGCAGTATGCCATTATGCGAGCGGCCAAAGATTCGGTAGAAACGTTGCAAATGTTGCAGACCGATAGTACTGTTATTCCGTCGTACAAACCTACTTACTTGGAAATGAGCTATAAATGCAGCATGCCAATTGGTGTGGGTATTTATGTGCAATCTACTAGCACACATCAGTATATTTATGGTCTGACGCTCAATGCTACGGCTAATCAATGGAAGCGTGTTTATGTGTATTTGGGAGATGAAATGTATCCCGAATCCTATTCTCATGAGACGGGTAGTCTGTTTCAGTTTGTTATTTTGGGGAAATCAGATGGGGCACAAGAGCATTTTATTGCTGTAGATAATTTGCGGCTTGTTCAGATGTAACAATATTTCAGACACACTTAGTAGTTTATAAGATAGCTTTATTTAGAGTAATGAAAAAAAATATAGTACGCACTTATTATTTACTGGCAGACTTTTTGGCCGCGTTGTTGGCTTGGATAAGTTTTTATATCGCCCGCAAATACGTTACGGCAGACTATAATGAAAGTGTTTGGTTTACACTCCTCGAAAGTGGCGCAGTGATTGGCTTGTTCTGGTTGCTGGTGTATGCGATTGCGGGTTTTTATGTGCAAGTGTATCGCCGTTCTCGCGTAAAGGAAGTGTTGTCTATTTTGGCCGTCTCTTTTGTGGGCGTGTCTATTATTTCGGTTGCCATTCTACTGGATGATGATGTTGCGGGCCATTCGAGTTTTTATTTCTACACCTTTGCGTATTTTCTGATTCATAGCTTTTGGGAATTGCTTTTGCGCGTGTCAGTTACTACGCATTTGCACCGCCTTATTCGTAAAGGAATTATTTATTTTAATACGGTGATTGTAGGCTCAGAACAAAAGGCCAAAGAAATCTATGAAGAACTAAAAAGCTCTAATAGTTTTTTGGGTAATCGTATTTTGGGCTACGTGCATACGGCCGAAGAGCGCGAACACCTTCTTACCGAGATTCCGCATTTGGGAAGTTATACCAATCTGGAAAATATTATTCAGGAGAAAAGCCTTACGCAAGTGGTGATAGCCACCGAGCCTTCCGAACACAAACTTATTGAGGATATTCTTAACCGTGTAGAAGGCACAAATGTGAATGTGAGTATTATCCCAGACTTATATCAAATCTTGATTGGGGCGGTACGCGTAAGTCATGTTTTTGGTACACCTTTGGTCGAAATCAGACAAGAACTAATGCCCGTTTGGCAGCAAGTTGTAAAACGCGGCATGGATATAGGCGCATCGCTGGCAGTGCTGACGATTGGTTCGCCGTTTTACTTGTTTGTTTCCTTGATGACTAAGTTTTCGTCTGAAGGGCCAATTTTTTATTCACAAGAAAGAATCGGGAAAGGCGGCTTGCCGTTTCGTATTTATAAGTTTCGGAGTATGTACACGAATGCCGAACAGGCAGGCCCTGCACTCTCTTCCGACCACGATCCACGCATTACGCCTTGGGGTAGATTCATGCGCAAAACCCGCATTGATGAGTTTCCGCAATTTTATAATGTACTTATCGGAGATATGTCGTTGGTGGGGCCACGCCCAGAACGCCAGTATTTTATTGACCAAATCGTAAAAGTAGCCCCGCATTACAAGCATCTGAACCGCGTAAGACCTGGTATCACGTCTTTGGGACAAGTGAAATACGGCTACGCCGAAAATGTGGAGCAAATGGTGCGCCGCCTCAAATACGATATTATTTACATCGAAAATATGTCGCTGGCAATGGACTTCCGCATTATGATTTATACGGTGCTGACCGTGCTAAAAGGTAGCGGAAAATAAGCTATTAGACCAAATAAGTTTGGGGCGTTTGCAAGCTAACGTATCGTTTTCCAACAGAAAACTGTAATGGTACACCTAATGGCAATGCCACATTTTGGGGTTCGTGGCCAACAGGAAAATGATAGGCTATTGGGTAATCAAAATCTTGTGTGTGCGTCGCGACGATTTGCTGGAGGCTTTGCCCGAAACTTGGCGTATTATCTTCCATGTCTGAGAAATGCCCCACGATTAAGCCTGCCAAACCTGCGAGTTTTCCACTGCGCCGCAACTGCCAAAAAAGGCGGTCGATGTGGTACAAATGTTCGCCTACATCTTCCAAAAACAGAATTTTACCGCGTGTGTCAATTTCGGAACGCGTGCCGATGGCATGGCAAAACATCGTCAGGTTTCCGCCCACCAGTTCGGCGGTAGCTGTGCCTTCTCTGTTCAAAGCACTTCCTGTTATTTGGTATTGAATGGATTTTTTGAAAAGCCATTGGCGCAAACTTTCTACGGAATATTCCGCGCCTTGCTGGCCAAAAAGTTTGGGCATAATACCATGTACGCTGGCCATACCGTTTTGATATAATTCACTAAGCAGCAGCGTAATATCACTAAAACCAATCACCCATTTGGGACTGTTTTTTATTCCATCAAAAATAATTTGGTCAATAATTCGGCTCATGCCGTAGCCACCGCGTACGCAAAACACAGCTTTGATGCTTGTGTCATCGAAAGCGGCTTGCAAGTCTGCAGCGCGTTGCGCATCAGTGCCTGCAAACTGATGATGTTGGGCAAATAAATGTTTTGCAAATTCCACTTTCAATCCCCAACTTTCCAAGATTTGGCGTGCGTGTGCCACATCAGCTTGGCCGCTAATGGCCTTGCTTGGAGCAACAATAATGACTTTGTCGCCGCGCTGGAGAGCTGGGGGAATGATGCAATTGGCCATTGTTTATTTCTCTGAAATTTTGCGTAAAAGTTGCTCCAGCGCGTACTCGTCTTTGATTAACACTTCGCGGGCTTTGCTGCCCTCGAATGGCCCGACGATGCCCGCCGATTCGAGTTGGTCGATGAGGCGACCCGCACGGTTGTAACCAAGTTTTAATTTACGTTGAATCAAAGAAGTACTGCCTTGTTGGTGTAGCACGATGGTACGTGCCGCTTCCTCAAAAAGTGCATCGCGTTCGGATGGGTCAAATTCAGCTTTGTCTGAGCCGCCGTCTTCGCCTTCGTATTCGGGCAATAGATAGGCCGAATCGTAGCCACGTTGTCCGCCGATAAAATCACAAACACGCTCCACTTCGGGCGTGTCCACAAACGGACATTGCAAACGAATAAGGTCAGAACCTTGCGAGAAAAGCATATCCCCTTGACCGACCAATTGTTCCGCGCCGCCAGTGTCCAAAATCGTGCGTGAATCGACTTTCGAGGTTACTCTAAACGATAAACGCGCAGGGAAGTTGGCTTTGATAATACCCGTAATAACGTTTACCGAAGGGCGTTGCGTGGCCACTACCAAGTGAATACCGATGGCACGCGCCAATTGTGCCAAACGTGCGATAGGTTGTTCTACTTCTTTGCCCGCCGTCATCATCAAATCCGCCAACTCGTCAATAACCAACACGATGTAAGGCATAAACTTGTGTCCTTTTTCGGGGTTAAGTTTACGTTCCACAAATTTGGTATTGTATTCGCGAAGGTTGCGGCAATTGGCTTCTTTGAGCAAATCGTAACGCGTGTCCATCTCGATACAAAGCGAGTTGAGTGTATTCACTACTTTTTTAGTATCGGTAATAATGGCCTCTTCCGAGTTGGGTAGTGCGGCCAAGAAATGGCGTTCTATTTTGCTGAAAAGCGAAAGTTCTACTTTTTTGGGGTCCACCAACACAAATTTGAGTTGCGAAGGGTGTTTGCTGTACAGCAATGAAGCCAATAATACGTTCAAACCCACCGATTTACCTTGCCCAGTCGCACCCGCCATGAGCAAGTGAGGCATTTTGGCTAAGTCAATGATAAGCACTTCGTTAGAAATGGTTTTACCCAAAACAACTGGCAATTCTTTATCTGATTTCAAGAAACGTTCGTTGGCTAGCACTGAGCGAATCGAAACCATTTCGCGGTTTTTGTTAGGAACTTCTATACCGATTGAGCCTTTGCCAGGGATTGGGGCAATAATCCTGATGCCCAACGCGGCCAAACTCAAGGCAATATCATCTTCAAGGCTTTTGATTTTGGAAATACGAACCCCTGGTGCAGGCACGATTTCGTAAAGCGTAACCGTAGGCCCTACCGTTGCTTTGATGTTGGAAATCGCAATGCCGTATTGGCTGAGCGTATCCACGATTTTATCTTTGTTGGCGGCCAGTTCCTCGTTGTTGATGTGTACGTTATTGCCCGTATGCGGTTGCAACAAATCCAAAATAGGGTAGGCGTAAGACGGTAAATCCAGTTTTGGGTCATAGTCTCCAACGCCAGCGTTTAGGGCGGCACGTTGGTAGTCGTCATCGTCGAGCAGGATTTCTGTCGGCGTTTTTTCTATCACAAACTCAGGTTCTTTGTCTTGCTCGTCTTCTTCTTGCGCCTGCGTTGGTGTATTGGTTACTGTAAAGGCGGGTTCTGCTGGAATTTTAGGTGTTTCTGGTAAAACAGGCGTTACGGGAGGTTGTTGGTCTAAGATTTCCAAATTTTCTTCGTCCGTCTCTTCGTCTAATTCTTCAGCTTGCTGATTTTTCTCAAATTCTTCTTCGTCTATTAGTGGCACAGAAGTCGTAATAATTGGTTTTTCGGTAATGACAGGTTCGGGTGTTGGTTGTTTTTCTTCTTTGGGTTTACCAGTTGGTACGGACAAATCGAAGAAATAAAGCATAAACAAACCGCCGCTAAACACCAACAAAAGCCACGTTCCCCAGCCAATCATATCATGGAAAAAGAAAGCTATTTCGTAGCCGATACCGCCGCTCAAAAATCCAAAACTGGTTTCGGCTTCCGACAAATACACCACATAGCCCAACAACGAGCCCACCCACAAAGCCATAAACACGGCAAAGCGTGTAATGCGGTTGAGGTTAATCAAACTTTTCTTGAAAATGGCGCGATAGGCTGCCGCAAAAAGTAATGGCGGAACAAAAAACGAACAAATACCAAACCATTTGTACATTAAAAAATATGCAATGATTGCACCGCCCAACTTGAGCCAGTTTTCGGCTTCTTTGCCCGACTCGCGGAGCGTGCCGTTCCACAAACTTTCTACAACGCTTTGGTCGGCTTTGCCTGTAAATAAAGCTGAAAATAAAGCTGTTAGGACTGCAAATGAAAACAACATTAAGGCAAAACCCAACGAGAATTTGAATTTGGGGTCTTGCAAAAAGGTTGGGTTTATTTTAATGGATTTTACGCTTTTTGCTTTGCTTTTACTCGCCGCCGCTGGATTTTCCACTTGGGGTTCTTTGGGCGTGTTTTTGTATGTATTTTGCGCCATTGTGGGTGCGATTATTTCTTTTTCAGATGGTATTGCTATAAAATAAAAGACGAGGCACAGCCGCAGCCATGCCCGTCCACAAAAGTAAGCAAAATTTCATTATTTAAAATTCTGACAAACGTTGCCCTACGTTCCAGCGCAACGCCGCCGACAAGAAGGTTGTTTTGCGCGACCATTCGGCCAAATCGCTTTTTTTATCTCTATAAATCATCTTCAAATCAAAGAACAAATTGTGTTTGACTTGATAAGTAAGCGTCGCGTCCACATACAATTGTTTGGCCTGAATGCCTTGCCCAATTTTGTTGCCGTATTCTTGGCGTTTGCTGCTGTAGCTTCTGAGAATATCTGCACCCGAATTGAAAGAGTCGGTGTCTTCGCCGTATTTGCTCACAAACATTTTGCCTGTAAACATCAAACGACCCACAGGCTGATAACGCAAAATTCCGATGTATTCGTAGAAATTCGCGCCCAACGGATGCGCCAACGCCTGATTGTAATGTGCATAAGAGCCGTAAGCGTCTTTGTGTGCGTACATATACGGACGAGCTACGTTTATTTCGCCTTGCAAATCCAAGTTTCTAACCCCAAAAGCATCTATATATTTCAGACCGATTTGCCCAGCTTGTTTGTTGCCCCACCAGCCGTTACCCGCTTTCACTTCGTCGAGTTTGAACTCGTCAAGCGCCAATTGGCCGTACAAAGAACAATGTTTTAGGAAATTCCATTTAAAATCAATCCCCAAAAACGCATTGTCGCGGCTGCCTTGCTGCTGCTCCGCCGAACGGTAAAAAATGACAGGATTCAAATACGCCCAATCAAATGTTCCGTTGCGCAAACTATCGTCGCGGCCAAACATAATGGATTCAAAAACGCCAATGTTAAAACTCTTGGTTACGTTAAGACTCAAATGATGCAGTGCCAAAAATTTATTAGGAATAAATTTATCATTTGCCAAACGCGAACTTGTTTTCATTTGGGCAAAAAGGTTAGTGTATTCAAATCGCCAAATGCGCGTGTTGAGTTTTAGAAACGGATAGCTTGTCGCAAAATCCGACAAAATCATAGACCTGTAACCGTTTCCGATGAAATGGCGGTCTTGCCCAAACTGCACATTGATATTTTTAACGGGATTAAAAGAAATATAAGCCCTGCCCGTAATAAAATCGTAGCTATTAGAGTTTTTGCCAACCACTTGGCCATCAAAATTTTTGATAAAAGCCTCTTGCGGCACAGCCTGAATCGAGTCTATGTAGTTTTTGGCATAGCCCGCAAAACTGGCTTGGTTTTCGCTCAAAAACGTATAAAACCCGACCTTTTTATTAATCGTACCTCTAATTTCTACGCCGCGCGTATTAATATAAGGCGTATAATCTACGTCTTTGTCCTTTCCGCCCTGAAAATAAATGACAGGATTAACATGCAAATCAAAGTCTTTGTCCGAATAATGGTACAAATCGGCTTTTTGCTGATAAAATGTTCCCCAAATGGCTTTACGACTTTGAGCGTTTGGGGCTTTGCTCCATTCGGCATTGTCATTTTGCAAATAAGTGAGGTTAAAACGGTCTGCCGCCGACCAACGTGCCGCCGAATCTGCGAGCAAGGTGTCGGCTAATTGTGCGATGCCTTTACGTTCGTAGGCTTTGCTACTCGTAAAAAATCCGTCGGCAAAACGTCCTGAACGAATCTCATAACGGTCTGGCAAATGATAATAGTCGTAATTGATGGGTGCAAACGTGCTTTGCGCTTGCGCCAAACCTGCTACCGCCAAAAATGATAATGTAAGTAAATGCTGTTTCATTGTTTGCGTAAAATGTGCGTTTAATCTTCCCAAAGATATAAAAGATACGTTGTTTTATTATTTTTCTTGAATGTTTGTAATTTGGCAAATATTTAATTGAATCGGAAACAATGTTACTATATAATACAGGTAACTCCGAATAGAAAGAAATAAACTGACCTTATCTTTGTCTATTCCATGAAAAAACTCATTCTATTGCTTATTATAATAGGAGGGAAGTTTACCGCGCAGGCGCAAACACATATTACAGCGTATTCGGCGCATGTTTTTGACCAAGCCACCCGCAAGCCTTTACCGTTGGTTTCGGTTTCTTCGCCACAACAAAGCACTTATACGGATTTTGCGGGAGCTTTCAGCCTCAAAGCCACATCTTCGGATTCTATTCGCTTTTCGTCGGTTGGCTATAATAAAGTAGTGTTTGCCGCCGCCACATTGCCCGACACGATTTTTCTTGTGCCATCAAATCTCTTATTAAAGGAAGTAACAGTTACTCAAACGCCAGTTCGCAAACGCGAGAAGATGGGGGCTGCTGACAAATTCGGCAAGATTGGCAAGCGCGAATGGACAGGCTTTTGGTATAAAGGGAAACTCCATGGCTTAATGCACGATGATTTCTCTATTGCCGTGCGAGTAAATAATACTTATAGGCGTTCGGTGAAGGTGAGCAAAGTCAAGTTTTTGATAAGCGACGACAGAAATTATACGATACTCAAAGACGAAACAGGCTTTAGCGACCCGATTACAGTAACTGTACCTGTCCAAAACACTAAAATATTGGTGCGTCTGCACGCACATAAGCCCGATTTTGACGAAAAACCTGCTTCCAAAGATGTTTTGTTAGAGAATTTAGTGATGGAGGTCGGTAAAAACCAAGAAGTTTTGGAATTTGATATTAGTGAGCAGTGTATCATGTTACCGACGCAAGGGTTGTTTTTTGCTTTAGATTTTTTGGGAATAATAGAAAACGACCAGTTTATTTCTGTCGAAAAGCTCACAGACCACCAATTACACCAATTTGTGCCATGTTTTATGCCACAGGATAATTTGAAGGAAAAAACAGCTTTACAAAGCTTTTCTAAAACCACCCGAAATCCTAATCAATGGGTTCTTTCACTCGTCGGCAACTACCAAATGGCTGCTTTTGTAGAAATTCCGTCGTATCCCTAAAAATCTTTCTTTTATAACTCATTAAAGATGAGGTTATTGATAATATTTTTAAAAATAATTTGGGATAATATTAGGAAAATAGAGAAAAAGGGGGGATGTTTGCAGCCCGATAAAGGAGGGGCGGCTTGAAAGAAGGTGGTTCTATGTAGTAGTAAAAGAGCTTTATAATGTTGTTAGCTAACGAGTTATAGAGGGCGATAAAAAAACTCAAAAAATATTTGCGAAAATATTTGGAGAATAAAAACAAAACGCTGACTTTTGCAACCCGATTAAGGAAGAGCGGTTCTAACGAGAGCGGCTTAAAGTCTTGAAAAAAGGAAAAGGAGCTTGTGTTGAGCGATTGATATGAGTAGAGACTTGAAAAAACTTTAAAAATTTTCGAAAAAGATTTGGAAGTTAAAAAAAAGTTTCTGACCTTTGCACCCCGATTAAACGAGAGAGGGGTTAAGATTTTGAAAAGCGAGGCACTGAAAAA
>NZ_FOLE01000014.1 GCF_900112255.1 Flexibacter flexilis DSM 6793 | reverse complement strand
ATGTAGAGAAAAAGGGCTAAAGAAAAAGGCGGCTTTCACCGCCTGATTATACGCAATTGCAAGGCAGTAGCAAGAGCAAAATCATTTCTTTATGACAGTAGCTTACCGCCGACAATTTCCAGACAAAGTTGGATTCGTCCAGCCAATAACTGCTGCGGTTCTTGGGTTTGTGTTTCTGGTAAAATATTATTGCTCATGGACTTATACATCAATTACTAAATCAAAATTGGCGACCAATACTTCTGTTTTGGTATTGGAAACTTTGCCATTTACCTTAGAACCCGCCTGCAAAGCCTTGGTTTCACTTCGAGTTTTTCGGCCATTGGCTTGCACGTGTTTGTCCAACAAATCGGAGGGGTAATTGGAGAGGATAAACTTGCCTTTGAGGGTTCAGAGCAGTGTGAGCAAATTGTCATAATCTTGGACGGTATAACCCGAATAATGGCCTTGATCTACTTTGTTTTTGCCAGTTTTGCTACCCATGCGCTCGGAAATATACGGCGGGTCGATGTAGAAAAAGGCGTTTTCGGTGTCGCGGGCGGCTATCAAATCCAGTGCGCAAATGTTTTCGATACAGGTTTGCGAAAGACGTTCTCTGATTCGTTCCCCAAAGTTTTTCTTTTTGTTGAGAAAGCGTTTGGCGACGGTATTACTATTCCTGTCGAAAGCAAAGCCGCTCCCGATACTGGAACTAAAACACATGGCACTTAATACCCGAAACGCCCACGCCTTTTTCAGGTCAGAAAAGCAATCAGCATTGCGCCAGACGTTGCGGGCTTCTGCCCATTCGCGGCGGGCGTAGGGGGTGGCCACCACCAGTTTTTGCAAAAGTGGAAACAAGTCCTCGTCTTGGGCAACTTGATAGAAGTTGGCCACCACTTCGTTTTTATCCCCAATAACCTCTATTTCAGAGGGTTCTTTGGCAAAATACACGGCACCGCCTCCGAAAAAGGGTTCGCAATAGAGTTGGTGGGCGGGAATGGCTTTGGCGATTTTGGAGGCCATTTGTTGTTTGCCGCCGTAGTAACTAATCGGGGTTTTCCTTTTCAACCATTGTAGCATTTTTTACTTGTTTAGAAAATAAACAAGGTGGGTGTAGTCATCGCTTCTCTTTTTTCTGGGTAAAGGTTAATTACGGAAAATGTGGTTTCTTTTTTACACAAAAAAATGGTACTGACAAATAATGTCAGCACCACACTGAAAACTTCCGCGCGGATACATTGGAAGTTGAACGGTTTGTTCGTTTACCTCTATACGGATTTTTCGAGCAATTGCAAGACTATTTTCAGTATAAATTCACTTATCTAAAAAGACTTGAAATTACACCATTTTATCTATATTTAAACTATAATTACTTGTAAGGTATCGCCATGTCAAAAATTAGAATAAACTCAATATCAATAAAAAACTATCGTTCTTTTGGGGAGCAACAAACTTTTTTCTTTCCCAATGAGACGTATAAAAAACCTACAGCCATTGTAGGTTATAATAACTCAGGAAAGACCAATCTTATGAATTGCATATTATATGGTATTGGTAATAAATTTATACAATCAAATACCTTTGAAGCAAATGATTTACATAATTTAGACTATGAGAATAATATAGAAATAAGCACCGATATAGCAGGCTCTGAGTTTTCTTGTGAAAAATATTGGGATAAGATTACGAACACACATAAAACAGAGAAAAGCATTACCAATACATATAAAATTACATCTATATTGGATGATAATGAACTAAAGTCAGAAATGAAGCCTTCAATGTTTGGGTTAAATAAGCATTATAATATTTTCTATATTAACTTTCATAACATTAAGCAGGAAATAATCACAAGAAAATCTACATGGGGAGGCTTAACCTCATTTTTAGCGAAACATATAAGTAAGTTAGTTGCTATAGATACTGAAATGAATAAAAAAAAGAGTATTTATGAGCAAGAAGTCAAAAACGCAACAGATGAAGTTTTAAAGGATTCTATGCTCCATCAATTTATTGGTGCAATAAAGGAAAACTATTCTACGAATTTAAGGGATAATAATTGTGAAGTAACATTTGGGTTGCCTGATTATCAGGATATTTTCTTGCAAATGATTTTTAAGATTGGGCTAAATGGCAGTAAAGAGCATCTTATTCCAATTGACCATTTTGGCGATGGGTATATCTCAATGTTTATTATGGCCGTTATTAAAGCGATTGCAGAAAGCAATACAGAAGATAAATGCCTATTTCTTTTTGAAGAGCCAGAAAGTTTTTTACACGAAAACCATCAAGAGTATTTTTATAAAACAGTTTTATGTAATCTATCAGACAATGGGCATCAGGTAATTTATACTACTCATTCAGATAAAATGGTTGACATCTTTGACACTCAAGGAATTATCCGTATAGAATTTGATGAGAAGAGTAAGCAAACGCTCATAAAATATAATGAAACTGATACTTTTACACTTACAATGCCTCAAAATGAGAATGAAGAAAATATAATATCTTATGATGAATTTAATAATTACATTAAGTTTGTGGAGCCAAACCTTAACAAAATTTTATTTAGTAGAAAAGTTATTTTAGTTGAAGGTGCTAATGATATTCTAGCTTATAAAACCGCCATTGAAAAGGAGGTTGAGAGATTAAAAGGCAATAAGAACTATGCCCAAACATACCTTAACTTTTTAAATATGGCTTTTATTGTTCATCATGGGAAAGGAACAGCATATTTACTAATTGACTTATGTAAGCATTTTAAGTTAGAATATTTTGTTATTAACGATTGGGATTTTGACGAGGATTTTATTCAAGAGTTAGCCAATATTAAGGATGAAACGCAGTTAAAATCATCTAATTTATATCTTAAAAAGAATGGAATAGATAGGAGTTCTGCTGAAAAGGGTCAGATAACAACAAACTGGAAACTACTTAACAGTGCAGAGTTATCCAATATTCATTTTAATATACCGAAATTAGAAAATGTGTTAGGCTATCCATCTAACAATAAAAGTAGTTTGGGGATATTAAATAAAGTGCGCTCTTTTACTAATTACCCAGAATCTTTTCTTCCTCAAAAGCTAAGAGATTATTTAGAATTAAATAGCCTTGAGATTTAATAAGTTAATCGTATGGAACGAATATTTTCTCAAATTTCATTTCGTATTGTTTACTAATGATACATGTAATCAGTTAATGTTGTTTGTTATATCAATATGCTAAGTGTGGCAAATGATATGGCAACGAAATACAAAACAGACATTAAACTACTGGTATTCAATAGTTTAATATCTGCAAATTAAAATAAAGTTCTGCTTTTCAAGAAATTGGGCATTTCCAGATAAATGTACGTGAGCTTGTCGTAAAAAACTTTTCCGTGCTGATTCTTTAGTTTTATGGTGTGCAAAACCTCCGTTTTCTCGGCTTCTGTCGCGTAATCATTAAACTTAAAATCCAGAATACCAATGCAATACACGGCATTTAGTTTGTAGTTCCAGTCGCCTTTTTCGGCCTGCTCCTGAATCGGGAACGTGGAGTAATAAACCGTGCGGTCTTTGAAATAATTTTGTTTGGCTTTCTGAAGCTCTACGATGAATTTTTCGCCTTTGTCATTTTCGCAATAAATATCATAAATCGCCTTGCGGTCAAGGTCTGTGATACCCTGCTGCTCGGCATTCTTGAAAGTAAGCTCAACGATTTGGTTTTGTTCGGGCAAAAGCGCGTTCAGAAAGTCAATAAGCAGCGGCTTGCTGGCTTCCTCGCCAAACAATTTCTTAAATCCAAAATCTGTGTAAGGGTTGATGTACTTGGCTTTCATGGGACAAAGATTGAATTGACACCTAAATTTAGCGTTTGTTTGGGAAATTACAGATGCCAGGCCTACGGCCTTAGAATACAAAGAGATTCGTTTTACTACAAAGATTTCAATCCTAACGGATTTTTCCCCAACCAAACCATTGCTTTGTAAAAATAGCTTTTTGCTTGAACTGAATATCCTGAACCTGAAGGTTCTTTTATTTCCTTCAACAAACAATCGATTCACATAAAACACTGATTACAAGCCATTTTCCTACAAATCTAACAAAGGCATTCGGGCGGTAAACGTAATGTTATTATCCAAAATATGTACTTGTTTGGTGGTGAAATAGCGGTAACGATTGATAATATTTTGCAAACCCGTACCCGTAGAGGGGCTGTCGTCGCGGCGTTGGAGATTGTTGCGCACCACCAAATACAGGTTTTCGTCAATAAAAACTTCGACAAAAAGCGGCTCATCTCGCGAAACAATATTGTGTTTGATGGCATTTTCGACGAGCATTTGCAGCGTCAGGGGCGGCAATTGCAAACCCAAATATTCGTCGGAAATATTTATGGTAAAACGGACATTTTCTCTAAATCTCACTTTCAACAAAAAAATATAGGCTTGCAAAAAGTTAATTTCTGAACGAAGCGGCACAATGTTTTTATCCTTATTTTCAAGCAAATAGCGATAAACCCCCGACAATTCCTCCACAAAACGCGTCGCTGCGTCGGGGTCTTTGTACACCAACGAAGACAAGGCGTTAAGATTATTAAACAAAAAATGTGGGTTAATTTGGTTGCGCAACATATCGAATTGCGCCTGCATATTTTCTTTTTTGAGGGTTTCGGCTTCCAACAGACTTTTTGTCCAGCGTTCGTACAAGTCCGAACCCACACGCAGCGCATGGATAAACAAAAACGTGATGATGCCAAACGTAAAAATAATGCGATAGCTGGAAATTTTGAATAACTCGGCAATCACCGTCGGGAAAACTAGCGAAGGCCTGTGAATCAGCCAAGGCACAAGCGAGGTCATGAGCAACATCATAAACGTATAAACACCCACGCAACCAAATTCGGCGATGATGCGCTGCCACGTCTGCGTGCGCAAGTCGAAGCGGTAGGCAATGCGCTGCGAAATGTAGCGGCTTCCTTCCAACAACAAATTGCCCATGAGTATTTCCACCAACATACTTTCGAGGCTTTTGGCCGAAAAATAGTCATCAAAATTGCCGAGAATTGCATAATAAAAAGTAATACGAATCAGTGTGATTATCAGCGTATTGTAATACAATCTCCAGAAAAACGCGCGTAAAAATTCAGGCATGAATCCTTGTTTAAAAGTTTAGTTGCAAAACGAAAGATAGCAAGATTAGAGGAAAGTTTGCAGTCTTTAAGGCAACTTGAGCCAGATTTGCTGAAAACGTCCGTCGGGATCGTATTGGGCGGCTTGATGCGCAATGTTAAACTTGCGATCGCGCGGGTCGTTGCCAACGCCCGCACAGTAAAGCCAATTGCCGTAATTGCTGTGTACGTCGTAGTCGATGAGCATCGCCTCAAAATACGCCGCACCCATTCGCCAATCCTGACACCATTCTTTAGCCCAAAAACTCGCCACATTTTGGCGGCCTCTGTTGCTCATAAAACCTGTATTTTTTAGCTCAATCATATTGGCATTGACAAACGGTTCTGGCGTGTGGCC
The DNA here is from genome assembly GCF_900112255.1 of Flexibacter flexilis DSM 6793. Classification (NCBI taxonomy): domain Bacteria; kingdom Pseudomonadati; phylum Bacteroidota; class Cytophagia; order Cytophagales; family Flexibacteraceae; genus Flexibacter; species Flexibacter flexilis. The sequence continues at coordinate 38,857 of NZ_FOLE01000014.1, read as the reverse complement.
ATTTATCCACTGTTGGAAAGCTCTGGCGTTATTTTTCCACGTATATTTTTTATTTAAAATGCCCGATAATTTAAAAATATGATTGCCATGTTTGAGGGAAATATATTTGAAATAATCGCGCCAAATTAGCTCAAAAAACAACCAATAAGTATCTTCGTTAGCCGCTATTTCTTTTTCGTATTGTCGGATTTGCCAGTAAATAGTCCGTGCCGAAATAGAGCCGTTGGCCAGCCACGCCGAGAACTTAGAACTATAGTCTGCACCTACTAACTCATTGCGGGTTTGCTTGTAGCGCGAAAGGTTTTTTGTTTCCCAAAAATAACTTTTTAGTCTCTTTGAAGCCTGATTTTCACCACCTACGAAGGGGAAAGCTGTTTGCGGCGGCATGTCAAAATCCTCAAAACCCAAGTCCTGCAAAGTCGGCAATGCGGCAACCGATTCCAACAAATTAGTGTCGGGCATTGGCTCAATGTGCAGGCAAGGGCGCACGGTGGCCAACCGCTCCACTTGCTTACGAAACTCTGTGAATATTTCAGGAATTTGCGAAAAATTTTTATACGGAATTTGTGATGGTTCAAACAAAAATTGGTCGTAATAATCCCAAAAAATCGTGTCAGGTAATTGCGATTTCAGGGCATTATTAACGGCAATTTCTTCGCTTGTCCATTCTTTTTGAAAATAAATAGCTTCGGCAGCATATTGCGCTATCAATTGCGGGATTTTATCTTCTGGTTTGGCCAGCAATACAAGCAAAGAAATATTTTTTTCTTGTAAATTTTGTTGCAATTCGCTGAGCGTTTCGAGCAGAAATTTAGCCCTGAATTTTTCAGTTTTCCGAAAACCGTAAGACGTGGCGGCAAAATGGCGCGGGTCGAGGCAATACACGCCAATCACGCGGCTGTATCGGGCGCAAGCCTCCCACAATGGCCTGTTGTCGGCCACGCGCAAATTATTTCTGAACCAAACTAAAGCGGTTGTGTTTTGTTTTGTCTGCATCTTTGGCTACAATATTTTACTTCGTTCCAGTTTTTTTCCCACTTTTTGCGCCACACAAACGGACGGCCACAAGTAGCGCATATCTTTTCGGGTAAGTGTAATTTGTGGTGTGCCATTCTGAAGGAAAAGAATTTGTAATTTAGCAAAAACACAATGCTTTATAACATTGTTTGTTTATATTTTAGCAAATTTTGTCAGCGTATTGCATTTGACGCTGCTATTTCTTAATATTGAAAAGACATTCGTCTTGTTTAAATCTAAAAACATTCTTGCCTTACTCTACCTACTTTCGTTCCGATGAACTATAAACTACTTTGTGGGCTTTTCTCTCTATTATTTTTGGCGCAAACTGCACAATCTCAAAGTATTAGCATCCAAAATCTTAACACCAAACAAAGCTATCAGGCAAGCGAAAAAGTTGTTATTTGTCCCAATCAGGCACTTTCTTTGCAATGCCTTAGCTCCGAAACATTCTATTCGCCTCATTGGCAAATCAAAGGCCTTACTGCTCAACAATTTGAGTTGCGCAAAGACGCTGGCGGCAATACGTTACTGACCTTTGCAAATATTGCTTCCGAAAAGAATTACATCGCTATTTCCATTGTTTTTTCTGCCCAAAAAGCCACAGGACAAAGCGTTACTATTTCCCGAAAGTGCATTGTTTTGGGAGAATGTGCGGTAAAAGAGGCACTCGTGTTGGGCAGCCCCGACACATCCAATACGGTTTACTGGAATGCTTTTCCCAAAAACGAAAACCAAAAATATTGGGTGGCGGGCAATCTCGAATTGCGGAGCACGGACAGCATACAGCCGCGTTTTGACATCATCGGCCAACAGCTTTATTTCAATCCTTTTCGCATCAGTGTAGGCACAAATGGCAAGCCGATACGCCTGAATATCAAGCAGTCTATATTTGGAGCAACTGCCAGCCGACAAGCGTGGGACGGGCTTTTTCTTTCAGGAAAAACGCAATTGCGCATACACGAAAGTTTGTTTGCCGACAGCCGAGAAGGGATTGTTTGTAACAACTACGGCAAAGACACGGCAAGCCAAATAACCAAATGTGTTTTTGCCAATAACAATACAAGTGTGCAAGTGCTCAATGCGCCTGCGCTGATTACGCACACGGATTTTGTGGCAAGGCCATCCCAGATGCCCCGCATAGCGCAAAACAGCCCCAAAACACAATATGCACATTGTTTTGTACGCAGCACGCAGCCTTTTGTGGGATTTTATCAAAACACATTTGATGGGGCAATGTACGGCCTCGACCTACAAAACACTTACGGGCAAGTGCGCATCGGCGAGCCGAACAAGGGCGGCAATATTTTCAAAAATATTTTTGTGGCAGGAATTTATAGCTCCAATCCCGACTACGGCCTTGCCGCCAACACGCTCCAACTCTACGAATGCCAATTTTTTTATGCACCCGACTCGCGTTCCACACAAATACAAAAAGCCAAACAAGACCGACAAATTGACTCTGCCGCAAGCTATGGCCTGTATTGCCAAGGCAACACCCAAATAGATTGGGCGGGCGCAGGGCATAATCTTTTCCAAAGCCCTAACGCGGATTGCCATGAGCAGGAGCACATCGGCGTTTATGCGGAAGGTTGCCCCCAAGTGAATATAGACGAGCTTAACCAGTTTGTGCATTTGAGTACTGCCGTGCAGCTATGGGGCGATGGCCAACGTTATACGCTCAGTACCAATACGTTCATTGAATGTAAAACGGGCATTCATTTGCGAAGAAGCTCAAAAGATTTTCTTATCTTTAGGTTTGGTTGCAATGCTTTTGTCAAAAATTGGGAAACGCCTTACCGCTATACCGCCGCTTTGTTGGAAGGCAATTCTCCGATTGTACGCAATATGCACGGTTCTATCAATGAGTTGGGCGGTTGCTCATTCGGGTTTAGCAATTCGGGCGACTCGCCACTGGGCAATTTGGTACTGACGGATGTGCGAGAAACCAAGCTACCTTTAGACAAAAGAAATGCTCCTAACGACTTTATTTTTATTAATAATCAACGAAAATACCTAAACGACATCATGCCGCTGACCTATAATACATTGGCCATTGAGCCACTCCGAACCCAGCAAATCCCGTCCATCAACACAGATATTATACTATGTACCAGCGTCTTATACCATGAAGACGCCATGTGCTTTGGCCATACAGCATTTGCCGCGCCATCGCACCCAACTACTTTGCAAAATAGCCCGAACCCTGCCACCAGCAGCACCCTCATGAGCTATGAGCTATCGGAAAGCCTCACGCCAGAAGCACTTGCCCAAAACCCTGTGCGCCTACAAATACGCGACGTAACAGGCAAACTCTGGTACGAGCAAAGCCTTTCAGAAAGCAATGGCAGCTTGGAACTTAACACTGCTCATTGGCCTTCGGGTATTTATTTGGGTAGCCTACAGCACAACGGCAAAGTGCTGGCCAAACACAAAATCGCCATTCAACAATAATAATGTTTTACCTTGCCATTAACAAGATACGATTTCAAAAAATAATCATATTTTATACTATACATTTAAATATATTTTACAGCAAATAACACAAAAAAACAAATAAAATTTACAAAAAAACATAAAATTGTTTCATATAAAACATTAAAACATAATATTATTCAATAACATTGCAAAGGCTTTGCATTTGTAATATTTTCCAATTAGAATTGACCAAATTTTACATCTAACACACTTAGATAGTATATTCAATTTCATTTTAAACTAAAAATTAAAAAACCAATGAAAAAACAAATTGACTTTGCGTCAAGTGGGAAAGGTACGCCTTTACCCGAAAAACTTTTCATGACCTTGCGTGCACTGAAAAGATTTAGTACCAAATTAACGGCTGTTGCTGCTGTAGTATGCGGAATGAGTGCAACAACCGCTCAGGCTCAAACGGACATTGTTTGTAACGGAGGATTTGAAGTATTTGGCAACTCTAATACTGTTTGTACAACTGTTTTAAGCACAGAGTCTGTTATAGACTTAAGTAACTGCTGGTACAGTGACAATTTTAGTCCTGATTATTTTATTGATTGTGATGGCAATGGAAATGTTGATAATACTTACAATCCATGGACTATTCCCAATAAACCAACAACCAGTAATGGGAATAGACGATACATGGGCATAGGCACATGTTTTAATGCGTCTGCCGCTGGCCTCTCTGGTACCACTTGGCTTGAATATACAGCCCAAAATCTATCTTCTAACTTAGAAGCAGGTGTTCAGTATCACGTTTCTTTCAGAATAAGAAGAGCTCAATGGGTGAACAGCAGTAGTACCTTTGCTCAAAGAATAGGATTAGCACTCATGCCTACCAACCAAGAACCTGCTCCTACGACTACACCTATAGTGTCATTGGCTGTTACTAACCAGACTTCTAGTACAGAATGGCTAACAGTCGAAGGACTGTATACTGCTACTGGAACAGAAGGCGGAGCTAATAATCCCCCTAAAATTGTTATAGGACAGTTTGGTGCTGGTGATAATAACTCTTATTTTTTTATAGATGATGTGCATTTCGTACGGAAGCCAAGTGATGTTTGCAACATTGTTTGTAACGGAGGATTTGAAGTATTTGGCAACTCTAATACTATTTGTACCAGTATTTTAGGCACAGAGTCTGTTATAGACTTAAGTAACTGCTGGTACAGTGACAATTTTAGTCCTGATTATTTTATTGATTGTGATGGCAATGGAAATGTTGATAATACTTACAATCCATGGGCTATTCTAAATAAACCTACAACTAGTACTGGAAATAGAAGATATATAGGTATAGGCACATGTTTTAATGCGTCTGCCGCTGGCCTCTCTACCACTCCTGGTACCACTTGGCTTGAATACTCAGCCCAAAATCTATCTTCTAACTTAGAAGCAGGCGTTCAGTATCACGTTTCTTTCAGAATAAGAAGAGCTCAATGGGTGAACAGCAGTAGTACCTTTGCTCAAAGAATAGGATTAGCACTCATGCCTACCAACCAAGAACCTGCTCCTACGACTACACCTATAGTGTCATTGGCTGTTACTAAACAGACTACTACTACAGAATGGCTAACAGTTGAAGGACTGTATACTGCTACTGGAACAGAAGGCGGAGCTAATAATCCCCCTAAAATTGTTATAGGACAGTTTGGTGCTGGTGATAATAACTCTTATTTTTTTATAGATGATGTAAGTATAAACAAACAAACAGTTACTTGGAACATCGTGGCCAATGTTACTACTTCTGGGGGGAACGCCTATACTTGCCCTGGTCAATCTATTACATATTCAGTAAGCAATTCCGACGCTCCAAATGATAATAATTGGCAGTGGTATAAAGGTGCAAACCCAATACAAGGGGCTACACAGAATACACTTACAGTAACGCCATCTTTATCTGATATAGTACAAAATGTATCTTATCAAGTCAGAAGAGTATGCGAGCTAAGCAATAAGCTACAACTTAAGTTTCCTTCCGAAACCATCGATAAATACATCTGTACACCAGGAACTTCCATATCATTAAGTGAATTACCATGCTCAGCAAGTGCGCTTGAAGTAACATCACCTTCTGTTACATGGACATTCAACGGTACTAGCCAACCAAGTTATAATAATCTTTTGGCCATTAATGTTACAGCACCTGGCACTTATATACGTAAGTGGATTGTACAGGGAGTAACAATAGTTACCACCTTTAATGTTAAATATCAAATTAAACTCTCTTCCACTCCCCTTTGTAGTGGAGGAACAGCAACTCTTACAGTAAGTGGTTTGAGTGGTTATTCAATAGAAAAAGTGCTTAGTTGGAAACGTAATGGGGCTGAAATTATGTTTGCAGATGAAGTTCCTATTAGTTATACAACTAATTTAACAGGAACTTATACCGTTACTGTACAAATAGCTAGGGGATGTATTGCAACTATTAGTTATAATTTAACGGTTAGTAATGATCCTATCTGTCCAGTGGAACCTATTGGCCCTGGTGGCCCTGGTGAACCACGAATAGGTTCTGGCTCTGGCCAAACTATTTTGCAAAATAGCCCGAACCCTGCCACCAGCAGCACCCTCATGAGCTATGAGCTATCAGAAAGCCTCACGCCAGAAGCACTTGCCCAAAACCCTGTGCGCCTACAAATACGCGACGTAACAGGCAAACTCTGGTACGAGCAAAGCCTTTCGGAAAGCAATGGCAGCTTGGAACTTAACACTGCTCATTGGCCTTCGGGTATTTATTTGGGTAGCCTACAGCACAACGGCAAAGTGCTGGCCAAACACAAAATCGCCATTCAATAATAATATTTTACCTTGCCTTGCCTTCCTTGCCACAAGCGAGGAAGGCTTTTCCTTTTCTACCCCATGCAAAAATGCCTTCTCACCTCCCTGCTCCTACTCTTGGGCTACTTACTACCCGCCCAAAACATCGAATGGGTAAAACCCATCAAAAAGAAATATCTACAGTCAGCAATATGTATTGCTCCTACTCAAAATAAAGGATTTTGGATCGGTGGTGATCATGACGACAATCGTACTTTCTTGGCTGCAGTCGATAGCCTTGGCGATACGCTCTGGACGAAAAGCTACCGAAATCTCCACCCCAAAGGATACATCAAAAATATTTTTCCTGCTCCTGCTGGACAATATTTAGTAGGAGCTACTTTGAGTAATTATTCTGTAGGAGCAAGTACTTATAGTTCCGCCACTCCCTTCTTATGGTATGTGGACTATACGGGCGAAATCATTTGGGAAAGCAATAACCTCTTAGATACTTGTGGACATGTTTCTATTAATGATGCTATCATCCTTAATAATGGCAATATCATCATGGTGGGGCAGTTTACCGTTTTAAATGCTTTTACTTGTTCTTCTTCTAAGGTTTCTTTTGCCGTTTGTGTGAACCCTGATGGTCTCAAACTTTGGGCGAAGCAATACCCACAAAGCGGAGCTACAAACTACATCACGCAAGTACTACAACTCCCCAACGGACATTTGTTCTGCTCCGGTGCCGAATCTGGACACGGACTCATGGGACTCGAAATCGACCAAAGCACGGGCAATCTCATACAAACACGCAACCTTTTGCCGCCTGCACTCGCTGCCATCAATGCCAATTTCTATTATGCCTACCTCAACCAAATGACCGACGGAAGTCTTATGCTCTCCGGAAGCTATTATACCAATAGCGGAACGGGTGGCTCTTATCTGGCGCACCTTAGTCCTAACTTTGAATTTTTGTGGGAGAAATTGGGCAATATTGGAGCCAATAAGCATACCATCGAAATGCAAAACCAAAAAGTTTTGGTAGAAAATGCCATTGTTACTTCAGGACAAAGACTCAATTTACACTTACTCGACATTGCCACAGGGGACACCTCTTGGACGGTAACTTTAGGACAAGCTTGCATTCCTAATACACAACAAACAGCCTGTCTTGTTGGCAACTTTTTTAATATGAATGGGGGGGCCTATTTTGATGGGCAAGGAAGTGTCTATATTGCAGGAGATAATACAAATATAGTAGCAGAAGACACCTTATACCCTAATGGCTACGGCCAAAATTTCTATATCGCCAAGATTAGTGGCGTAGGCAATCCTGTTACTAACTTCTGCCAGAATCCGCCACAGGCCAGTTTCGGTGCGGCCTTCGGCAACGATACCCTGCTGCTACAAAGCACCTCTATTTCAAATATCACTTATTACGACTCGCTCGGTTACGCTTGGTACGCGGGTGGCACTTACATCGGTTCCGATTCGCTGCTCAGTTATCAGGTTACTGCCGCCAACTACCCCAACGGCTTGCCCATCAAACTTGTCATTACTAACCACTGGGGCTGCAAAGATTCTACACAGGCCATCCTTCACCCAGACGGTACCATCACTGGCAACAAACCCAATTCTAACCGCCAAAGCACCACGATTAGCAACATTTACCCCAATCCTGCCGCGCAGTCCGTGCGACTGGATTACAGCTTGCCAAGCACTTGCCAAGACGCAAACCTAAAAATCTACGAACTCGGAACTGGCCGAATCCTATTGCAAAAACGGCTGTCCGTACTCGAACGCGCCACAAGAGTCGATGTATCAGGCCTTCCACAAGGACTTTACGGTTGCCAACTCTACGCCGACGGCATGCCCGCCCCAAAAGTTCAGAAACTTTCGGTGGTCAGGTAATAAAAAAACCTGTAAGGCTCTAAGAGCCTTACAGGTTAAGATATACACTGCCGTGCAATACGTGTTACCGTTACATATTACGACGATATTGGCCGCCCACCTCGTACAAGGCTTTCGAGATTTGGCCAAGTGTACACACTTTGCCCGCCTCAATGAGACTCTCAAAAATATTGCCGTTTTCGATGGCCGTTTCTTGCAAATGGCGCAAACGTTCTACGCTAATGGCTTCATTGCGTTTTTGGTACGAATCGCGCGAGGCAATCGCAAATTCTTTCTCTTCGGTCGTCGAACGAATTACTTCTTTCGGTACGATAGTCGGCGAGCCGTTCGGGTCGAGGAAAGTATTTACCCCAATAATCGGCAAGCTGCCATCGTGTTTGAGCGTCTCGTAATAAAGACTTTCTTCTTGAATTTTGCTGCGTTGGTACATGCGTTCCATCGCACCCAACACGCCGCCACGTTCGGAAATAGCCTTAAATTCAGCCAAAACAGCCTCTTCCACCAAGTCGGTAAGCTCCTCAATCACGAAGCTGCCTTGTATCGGGTTTTCGTTTTTGGCCAAGCCCAATTCTTTGTTAATAATCAACTGAATAGCCATTGCACGGCGCACGCTTTCTTCGGTCGGGGTCGTGATGGCCTCGTCGTAAGCGTTGGTATGCAGTGAGTTACAGTTGTCATAAATCGCATACAAGGCTTGTAGCGTAGTGCGAATGTCGTTGAAGGCGATTTCTTGGGCGTGCAAACTGCGGCCTGAAGTCTGGATATGATATTTGAGTTTTTGGGAACGGTCGTTGCCTTTGTATTTGTGTTTGATGGCCTTCGCCCAAATACGACGCGCCACACGACCAATAACCGAATATTCGGGGTCAGTGCCGTTGGAGAAGAAAAACGAGAAGTTCGGCGCAAAATCGTCGATATTCATGCCGCGCGACAAATAATATTCCACAAACGTAAAGCCGTTGGCCAACGTAAAGGCCAATTGTGAAATAGGATTTGCACCTGCTTCGGCAATGTGGTAACCCGAAATAGACACCGAATAGAAATTGCGGATATTTTTATCAATAAAATATTGCTGAATATCGCCCATCATGCGCAAGGCAAATTCGGTGCTAAAAATACACGTGTTTTGCGCTTGGTCTTCTTTCAGGATGTCGGCTTGTACCGTACCGCGCACCACCGAAAGCGTTTTTGCTTTGATTTGCGCGTACACGTCGGCTGGCAATACCTCATCTCCCGTTACACCCAACAGCATTAAACCCAAACCGTCGTTGGTTTCGGGCAAAGTGCCATTGTAAACAGGGCGCGGCAAACCTTTTGCCTTATAAATCGCCTCAATTTTGGCGTTTACTTCCTTCTCCAAACCGTTCTTTTTGATATAAATTTCGCATTGTTGGTCAATGGCGGCGTTCATAAAAAACGATAGCAAAATCGGTGCAGGGCCGTTGATGGTCATCGAAACCGAAGTGCTTGGGTCGGAAAGATTAAAGCCCGAATATAGTTTTTTGGCATCGTCGAGGTTGGCAATACTCACGCCCGAATTACCGATTTTGCCGTAAATGTCGGGGCGGTGGTCAGGGTCTTCGCCGTAGAGTGTTACCGAGTCGAAAGCCGTAGAGAGGCGTTTGGCTGGCATTCCTTGCGACACATAATGGAAACGCTTGTTGGTACGTTCGGGGCCGCCTTCGCCCGCAAACATACGCGCTGGGTCTTCGCCTTCGCGTTTGAGCGGGAACACACCCGCCGCATACGGGAATTTGCCTGGGACGTTTTCGGTAAATCTCCAACGCAAAATATCGCCCCAATCGTTGTATTTTGGTAAAGAAACTTTCGGGATACGTGTGTGCGAAAGCGAGGTCGTGTAAAGGTCTTGCTCAAAGGATTTGTCGCGCACCTGATACACGTATTTATCAGCTTTGTATTTGCTTACCAAATATTTCCAGTTCTGAATTACCATGCGGCATTCACCCGCCAACTCGTTGTTGGTGCGGTCGTAAACCTTTTGTAAATCAGCTACTAAAGTTTGGTAATGCTGTACCATTTCTTTGTTGTCTTTGTTGCGCTCGATTTCGGCGTTGAGGTGTTCGAGCGTCCCGTTAAGCTGATACAAACGGCTGGCAATGGCCGACTGTTCGTTTACATAATCCTTGTACATTTGGTTGTACTCGGCGATTTCGGCCAAATAGCGCACGCGGTCGGGCGGAATCACAAATTTCTGGGCTTGTACGGCTTGCGTCAGCTCGAAAGTAGAACGGAAAACAATACCCGTTTTTTCAGTGATTTTGTCCATGAGGCGGCGATACAATACGTTTGTACCTGCATCGTTGAACTGGCTGGCGATAGTACCATAAATCGGGAGTTGCTCGTCGGTCAAATCCCAAAGATTGTGGTTGCGTTTGTATTGCTTGCGCACGTCGCGAAGGGCATCAAGCGAACCACGTTTATCAAATTTATTGATGGCGATAATGTCCGCAAAATCGAGCATATCAATTTTTTCGAGTTGCGTGGCAGCTCCATATTCGGAAGTCATCACGTACAACGAAGCGTTTGAATGTTCGATAATTTCCGTGTCAGATTGGCCAATGCCTGAGGTTTCGACAATCACCAAATCAAAAGCAGCGGCCTTGCAAATGTCAATAGATTCTTGCACGTATTTGCTCAAAGCCAAATTGGACTGGCGAGTAGCCAACGAACGCATATAAACACGCGGATTGTTGATGCTGTTCATGCGAATACGGTCGCCGAGCAATGCGCCACCCGTTTTGCGTTTGGACGGGTCCACGGAAATAATGGCAATGGTTTTATCTGGAAAATCAATGAGGTAGCGGCGCACCAACTCATCTACGAGCGAGGACTTACCCGCGCCACCCGTACCCGTAATCCCCAACACAGGCACTTTGTTGTTTTCCAACTGTGGCTTAATGAGCGTTTCGAGGTATTGGGCATCTTGGGGGAAATTTTCGGCTATCGAAATAAGACGGCCTATATTTTTGGCTTCTTTTTGTTGTAAAGAAGCAATCATTTCGGGTAAATATTTTTGGTCTTTCGCGGGATTGTAGGTTTCAAAATCGCAGTTTTGAAGTACGTTATTTATCATTCCTTGCAAGCCCATAGAGCGGCCATCGTCGGGGCTATAAATGCGCGTAATCCCGTATGCGTGCAATTCTTCGATTTCTGAAGGCAGGATCGTTCCGCCGCCGCCGCCAAATATTTTTATATGTCCGCAACCTCTTTCGTTGAGCAAATCGTACATGTATTTGAAGTATTCGACGTGGCCGCCCTGATACGAAGTAATCGCAATTCCTTGCACGTCTTCTTGAATGGCACAGTTTACGATTTCGTTTACGGAACGGTTGTGCCCTAAGTGAATCACCTCAGCACCAGTACTTTGCATAATGCGGCGCATGATATTAATGGCAGCATCGTGGCCATCAAATAAGGAAGCCGCCGTAACCAAACGTATGTGGTGTTGGGGTTTGTAAGGGGTATTCTCTGGTGTTATCATGGATTAGAAAGATTTCGTTTTTCGACGAAAGTAACACAATTATTAAAATAGTCAAAATTTAATTCGTTTGCATAAATACCATAAAAACAAGAAAAGTACAATTTCGTATTTTATTTTAAAAACCATAAAAAAACACCTTGCCCAACGAAGGACAAAGCGTTTTTTTTTCTATATCTAAAAATCAGATTATTACTTAATTTGAAGCCAGATAGTACCATTACTTTGTAGTATGACAGAGCTAGCCGCAGCTACTATGGTAGTTCCTCCTCCATTAATTGATGTATAAGAAGAAATACTAATAGCTGATGCCAATTGATTTACAACCGTATATATTCGCCCAGAACAAGTACTGGCAGCAGGCAAAGTAAATGCCCCCGTAGTACCTGTTGCTCTAATTACTGTAAAATCTGTATCAGCAAAAGTATAAGCACCATTTGGAGGCGTTTTGATAGGTAATGCCACAGAACCATTTACAGTCAGCGAAGAAGTTGGCACAATTGTTCCGACACCTACATTGCCGTTCTGGTCGATGGCCATACGCACCGAAGCCACAGCACCGCCATTAGGCACAGTCGAAAACATGAGTCTGGATCCTGCCGTGGTAGCCGAAAAATTTTGTGTGGCTTCTGCATGAATTTGTGATGCCCCTGTTTGCCACACCGAACCTCCATGACCTCTGAAAACCAATGCACCCAATACGTCCCCAGCCTGCGAAGCAGTTGGAGTAGTCTGCGTACCACGTCCGCGACCCAACACTAAGGCCGAATACATATCCGAGGAGGCTGTACCACCAAATGTATGCACATCAATTTCAGAATAATCCCCTTGTCGCTCAATGACCAAAGGCTTGGCAGGAGCATTTGTCCCAATCCCTACATTACCGCCGTTGAATAAAGCCGCGTAGTTATTGATAGCAGTACCACCCACATTAACAACTAATCCTGTATTATTTCCAAGCCAACTACCACTGGAAACTACGTGTAAAGCCACTTTGTTAGCAGATGCCGAAGTAGAAGTACTCAATTGGCTAATCTTAGTAAGCGTATCATTCACCACTTTAATGCCATCATCTAACACTTCCAAACGCACTTTAGGTGCTGCCGTTCCGATGCCTATACGACGACCTTCTGTCAGGCGCATTACTTCATTAAGAGAGCCGTTGTAAGTATAAAAAGCCAATTGGCCATTTCCTGTTTGGGTAGAGCCAGATAACGTAGAAATCATGGCGCGGCGATAAGGGGTACCTGTTCCCGCAGCTAATCCAACAAAATTAATAGCACCCGTATTCGTGCTATAAGTATTCGCATTACCAACCAAATCTAAGGCCACATTCTTAGTATCAGTCCATGCCGTTGCGGCACTTACTGTCAGGGCGCGGTCGGCAGCCATTGGATTGACCAATCCCGTTCCGCCCATGGCAATATGTCCGTTATTAAAGAAAATAGATTTGGAAGCCTGCTCAATGGTTACGGTGCTGCTTAATGTACCGCCCCATTGGATATTTGTTCCTGTTGCCGTTAGGCCATTAGAGGCTGTAACAGCTGCTGGCGTTGCCCAAGTTAATGCGCCTGTACCATCGTTGGTGAGTACACCCGCCGCATTAGCTGAGGGGAAACTGGTACTTACGCCATTCAAAGACACAATGTTACCCGTATTATTCACCTGAAAACCATTACCAATAGTTCCGACAGAAAACAAGGAATTAGGGCCTTTGGTACCAATGCCAACCTTGCCACCCACGAAAGTAGCAGCTACGCCGTTGCTACCAGCTAATCCCACAAAAGAAGTAGCATCTGTAAGGTCTGTTCCCCCAAAGGCAAACAAACCGCCCCAAGTATTACCCCAATCACCAGCCCAACCATACACACCAATATCTGAGGCAGCACCAGCATTCAATCCATTATTTTCATAAGCACCCAAAGCACCCGTAGCCCAGTGGCCAGAACTTAAATCATCAGTGCCTGTTTGGTCGGCTACCCCCATTATAGCGGCACCTTTATCATTGGTACGCGCATATACGTGTAAGGTTGCATAACCCGCACCTAGACCTGCACTATTATCCCAAATTTCTAATCGATGCGGATTGCTTGCCAGTGCCGCAGCACCTTTTCCGATAGACAATGAAGTTCCGATACCCGCATCGCCACTAATTCTAAAATCGGCAGACTGATTAATACCCGATTGATTTACAATCGTATTATCATCTACATAACTATCTACATAACTATCTACATAGGATTTGTTGGCAGCGTCGGCAGGGTCAACAGGGTCTGCAACATTAACAATGTAATTATAATCCATGTCCAAATCCCCAGCAATAATCGCATCTCCATTTACATCTAATGTTGCATTTGGTGCGGTTGTACCAATCCCTACACTGCCATCTGAATCTATTCTTACTCTTTCGGCCATGGCGTTAGAAGCATCTCGCGTAACAAAAGCATGATACCCTCCAAATGAACTGGCGTATTTGCCCATTACATATTCTACGGTTTGCGCCGTTCCTGTATTGTTATTGTTACGAGGAGAAAACTGTAACGTCTGGGTTGGCGCACCACTTCCCATCACGTCCGTATTATACATCATCGTGAAAAAGCCATCACCAATAGATGTATTTTTGGTAAAATAAAAATTATCGGCATTGGTAATGCTCATATCCCCATACACGTGTAGTTTGCTCGTTGGCGTAATAGTACCCACACCGACATTAGTACCATTATCGTAAATATTAGAATTATTAGACAATGTATTGGCAGATGTCCATTTGGGGATATAATTAGTAGAACCACTGGCTACCGACACGTTGCCGCTACCGCCAGCCGTTACCCAACTCATATTGCCCGACGCATCGCTGGAAAGCACTTGGCCAGCCGTTGGCGCGACGTTAGGAAGCCAATAAGTAATATCAGCGGATTGGACTCTCGCTTTAAATGCCGTGTAATTATTGCCTGCCGCCGATGGCTCTGCAAAACGCAGTTCGGAAGCCGTCCCTTCATTGGCCAACAAAACATTGCCGACTACTTGTAGTTTTTGGGTTGGGTTACTTGTGCCGATACCTACACCCGTTCCTGTAAATCTGGTGGATTCTGCGCCATTTAGCGTTACAGCCATTTGACCAGCCGACGGATTAAACAAACCCGTATTAGGGTTAAAATTAAAGGCAAAACCTGGCGTAGAAACAGTACCTGCAATTCCTCTAAACTGCCCCGCCATAGAAGCAATCGCGAAAGTAGAAGCGTTTATTTGAAATAAATCTGTACCTCCTATGTTAAAAATAATATTACCAGGAGAAGAGATTTTATAGCCATTCAAGTTCAAATCTTGTGTAGCCGTGTGGTTACCCAAATTGTCTGCTCCACCGCTTGGCGTTGCCCATTCCATATTACCCGACGCATTGATTCCCAATACTTGCCCAGTAGTTCCTGCCACGCCGCCTACACGCAGTTTGGAAGTAGAAGCGATATTAATATCACCGTTTACGTCCAATTTGTATGCAGGTACCGCTGTGCCAATCCCCAAATTGCCATTAGCCTCTAAAGTCATGTCCGTTGTGCCGCCTGTTTTGAAATAAATAGGCTGGTCTGATTCTGTATCAAAATTCAATACAGAACCCAAGGAAGAAAGGGTATTGGGCGTCATTCTCATATAGACGCCAGACACATAATTGGCAAGCGTAAGCAATGTGTTACCTAACGGCAAAGAACTTGTAGAAATAGTAGCCTCGCCACCCGTACCAATTTGCAAACCTTCGCTCATGCCATTATTAGACAAATAATGCGGCCCAAGCTGAATATTTTGTCCCGCAATATGGTTGCCCAAATTGTCAGCAGGAACGCCCACCGCAGTCCATGCACCCCCGTTCCAATATTCAAACCTCATAAAACTGGTATTATAAATCATCATGCCTTGATCAGCAAGCCCCAAGCTCATGACATTGCGCTCTACCTGCGAGAGGCGCGGCACCAAAAAACCTTTGTCCGTAGCAACTAATTCTAAAGCAGCATGATTATTGGGTGTAGTAGTTCCGATACCTACTTGCGCTTGCGCTTTTCGTGCGAGCATTCCTAACATTAAAACAACGGCGTATCTGTAAATCTTTTTCATAACCCCAAAAGTAGTGTTTGATTACCTTATTAAATACTTTAAATAAGTAAATAATTTTCAAAAAAAATTCAACTACCCAAATTTAAGGCTAATAATTTAATTTAGAAAGAGAACGCTATAAATATGTTAGATTATTCGTGCCGCTTCCCAGCCAATCAGACCAGTTTTGCGCGTAACACCCCACCGATAGCCGCTCATGCCACCGCTACTTTGTATCACCCGATGGCACGGAATCAGGTAAGCTACTGCGTTGCTGCCGATGGCTGTCCCGACGGCACGGGAAGCCGTACTTTGTCCAATTTGTTCGGCAATGCGCTGATACGTGGATAATTTTCCTTCAGGAATTTGCAACAAAGCTTGCCATACTTTCAACTGAAAATCAGTGCCTTTTAGGTGTAATTTGATGGCTGAAAGTGCAGTGTCTTTTGTCCCGAATGCCGCCAATGCCTGCGCGTGCAACGGTTCAGTTTGTTGCTTAAAGGCTGCTTGCGGGAACATGGTTTGCAAATCGGCGAAGGCCTGCGCCTCATCGTCGGCAAAGGCCAAATAACAAATGCCTTTGGGCGTAGAAGCCACCAACGCCGCCCCAAAAAGCGTTTGGCCGAAGCTGTACGAAATAGACAAATGTTGTCCGCCCTGTCGATACTCTTGCGGGGTCATGGCCTCTATGTTCACAAACAAATCGTGTAGCCGTCCCGTACCCGAAAGTCCCGTTTCGTGCGCTACCTCAAAAAGTGTAAGTTCTTTATTACCAATCATTTTCTTGGCATAATCGAGGCTAATGTATTGCAAAAATTTCTTGGGACTCACGCCTGCCCATTCCACAAAAAGCCGTTGGAAATGATGCGGACTCAAATGCACATGCTCGGCGATTTGTTCCAAATCGGGCTGCTGCTTGAAATGTGTTCGGATAAATTCGATGGCCTGCGCAATGCGCTCATATTGAAAGTCTTGTGGCGTATTCATGGATTTATTTTTGGCAAAAATGCAAAATTGTGGCAGCCGCACAACCCGAATCTTGCGCAATTTGGGAGTTAGCCAAAAACATTACCTTTGCGGTGGCTTATTTTTATGGCAAAATTGCAGTAGAGATGCCACGCCTACGGCGTTTTGATATACGCCAAAACCCTCACTACACTACCAATATTTCAACCCTGACGGGTTTTAAAAACATCATTTTATAAAGTATAAAATATAAATATACAATCAATTGAAGAAATAATTCATAGAATCTAAAACACGGATTCGCTGAGCAAATTTTAAAATAGTTCTGCTATAAAATTGCGGTTACAAAGCCTTTAGGCTTAGCATCTTTGTAGTAGAAATAATTGCAGCAAAAAAAACGCCGTAGGCGTGACATCTGCATACTCCTAACACGCAATAACTATGTTACAAGATTGGCAAAATCTATTAAATCCTGATATTGAATTTTTTATCGAAAAAAACAAAACGCTGTCTGCTGCCGCGCTAATGCTCAAAAGCAAAGCCCCGCAAGGTACAGCGATGGCCGACATTGCCGTACAGGTAGCCGCACGCCAAAAAGCCGCCTACAAATTGCCGCAATGGGCAGCCACACCACAAATTATTTATGCGTCGTCTCTTTCGATGGAGCAATGTTCTTCGCAGGCTGCCGCACAATACAAGGCCAGTTTGTCGCAAGGCGCGACGCTACTCGACCTGACGGGCGGAATGGGTGTAGATTGTTTTTATTTGGCACAATCTTTCCAAAAAGCCATACACTTAGAGCAACAACCGCAACTTTCGGCCATTACGGCGCACAATTTCAGGCAGTTGGGCGCGACGCATATCGAATGTGTTTGTACGGATTCTTTGGATTTTCTGGAAAAATACGAAGGCTGCGCCGACCTGATTTATTTAGACCCCGCACGCCGTAACGACCACCAACAAAAAGTATTCAGGCTGGCCGATTGCCAACCCAACGTAGCCGATTTGTTGCCGCTTTTGGCGCAAAAAACGCGGCGTTGGTTGCTCAAACTCTCGCCCATGCTCGACCTGAAAGAAGCCTTAGCGCAACTGCCTCCCGTGCAGGCCGTACATATTGTTACGGTGGATAATGAATGTAAAGAAC
Source organism: Flexibacter flexilis DSM 6793 (assembly GCF_900112255.1). Classification (NCBI taxonomy): domain Bacteria; kingdom Pseudomonadati; phylum Bacteroidota; class Cytophagia; order Cytophagales; family Flexibacteraceae; genus Flexibacter; species Flexibacter flexilis. The sequence continues at coordinate 20,990 of NZ_FOLE01000014.1, read as the reverse complement.
TTTTATTTTTGATTGATAATCAAGAAAATACGCCTAATGCCGCGCCTCCCATTACGGCAGTTCATTTGCGTAGCAATGGCCAAAACACCGCACAAACTTTTACTTGGACGCAAGAAGCCCAAACGCAATGCACGTTTGCGCCACAGCCTTTGGCCTACCTCTATGAGCCGCACGCAGGACTACTCAAAGCGGGTGCGTTTCGGTGGGTGGCTGCGCATTTTGGCTTACATAAACTCCACCCAGACAGCCACTTATATACGTCTGATTCGCTTGTAGCCGATTTTGCGGGGCGTATTTTTCGGTGCAACGGGCTTTTGCCTTACGATAAAAAATCCATCAAAGCGGCCATTCCGAACTTGAAAGCTAACGTAAGCATTCGGAATTTTCCTGACAGCGTGGCGCAAATCCGAAAAAAAACAGGTCTTACCGACGGCGGCGCGGCCTACGTGATAGGCACGACACTCCAATCGGGAAAACCTGTGTTATTACTTTGTGAAAAAGTCGGTTAGCTGGGGCGTTGCATTACCGTACCGCATTTTTTGCACGTGCAATGTTCCGTATTTTCAAAAAAGCGATTCATAATCGGCGGCAGTTGCGCAACGATGTCCGAAACGTGTGCGTATTCTTCGTAGAGTTTTTCGCCGCAATTTTCGCAATACCACAAAAAGCCATCTTGCTCTTTTTCAGCACGATAACGCTCAATCACAAGCCCAACCGTATTGGCAGGACGGCGCGGCGAATGCGGCACGCGTGGCGGCAACAAGAAAATTTCGCCCTGACGGATAGGAATACTCACGGGGCGGCCATCTTCTATAATTTTCAGTTCGATGTCGCCTTCTATCTGATAAAAAATCTCTTCGCCTTCGTTGTAGTGATAGTCGCGGCGCGAGTTGGGGCCACCGACCACCATCACGATAAAATCTTCGTTGGCTTTATACATTACCTGATTGCCAACGGGTGGGCGCAACAAATGTCTGTTGTCTTCTATCCAGCCAAGCAAGTTGAAAGGGCGTGCTACCATGGTTTAAATCTGTTTTAATCTATTGAAAATCAATACATAACATCGCACAACCAAAAATCATACGACGGCTGCAAGGTAAATCAAAAGTCTTGATATTTAAATGAGATTTTCAGAATTTAAGATAAAGTATTACACGAAAAAATCTAAGTTGTGCGGTTTTACATTAACAAAAGTATAGCGGATAAGGTATTTTGGCCAACATAAAAAGCGCAAGGCTTCCGTGATGGAGGCCTTGCGCTTTTGGTTTATCAGATTTTACTACAAATTATTTGGCAATGGTCGCCAACAAGTCGGCTTGCGTAATGATTTGCACTTGGTTGTTTTCGTCGCGCACCAATAGGGCAGGGTTTTCGCGCGTAATCAACGACGACAACACGTCGATGGTGTTATCCAAGCCCACGAACGTAAAGGGTTTGTCCATTAGCTCGCTTACAGAACTGGTTTTAAGACTTGGGTTTTCGATTAGGCGGCTCAATACTTTGCTGTCCGAAAGGCTACCCACGAAATTTTCGCCATCGGTTACAGGGATTTGCGAAATGCCTTCTTGCGTAAGTTTCTGAATCACAGAAGCAACCGTTGCATTTTTGTCCACTGTTACCAAGCTAGCCGAACCGTTACGCGCCGCCACGATGTCGCGAGCCGTTGCGTATTGGCGTGTTTCCACAAAGCCGTGGTCTTTCATCCAAGAATCATTGTAGATTTTGCCCAAATAGCGTGTGCCGTGGTCTGGAAGAATAATAACCATCACATCGCCTTCTTTGAGGTTTTTGCGAGCATACTCCAACGCGCCATGCACGGCAGAACCACACGACCAACCCACAAACAAGCCTTCTTCTTTCGACAAACGACGCGCCATCAGAGCTGCATCCTTGTCTGTTACTTTTACGAACTCATCTATCAAACTAAAGTCCACGTTTTTAGGCAAAATGTCTTCGCCAATGCCTTCAGTCAGATACGGATAAATTTCGTTTTCGTCAAAAACGCCAGTTTCTTTATATTTCTTAAACACCGAACCGTAAGTGTCAATGCCTACGGTTTTGACGTTCGGGTTTTGTTCTTTCAAAAATTTGGCTGTTCCGCACATGGTGCCACCCGTACCCACGCCGCAAGCGTAATGCGTGATTTTACCTTCGGTTTGTTCCCAAATTTCTGGGCCAGTGGTTTCGTAATGCGCCGCCGTGTTCGAAAGATTATCGTATTGGTTGGGGTAAAAAGAATTAGGGATTTCGGCGTTGAGTTTGCGCGCTACCGAATAGTAAGAGCGAGGGTCGTCGGGGGTAACGTTGGTTGGGCAAACCACAACTTCAGCACCTACGGCACGCAAAATGTCCATTTTCTCTTTGGACTGCTTGTCGGCCATCGTGAAAATACATTTGTAGCCTTTGGCAGTTGCCGCTAAGGCCAAGCCCATGCCCGTATTGCCCGAAGTACCTTCGATAATCGTACCACCTTTGCTGAGAATGCCTGCTTTTTCGGCATCTTCAATCATTTTGATGGCCATACGGTCTTTTACCGAGTTACCAGGGTTGAAATATTCTACTTTGGCAAGCACCGTGCCTTTAATGCCGTCTGTTACTTTGTTGAGTTTGACTAATGGCGTATTGCCAATCGTTTCGATGATTGAATTGTAATACATTTTTATCTTTGTTAAGAGGCAAACAAAATTGTCCTTACCGAAAAACAATGTCTTTGTTTTCAGGCCACAAACAAATATTATTTGCAATTGGTTGATATTCAAGCCTCTGTATTGCGTATAGCTAATACTTAGCAAGTAAAGATAGCAAGCAAATTTTTTTATGAGTTATTTCTCACCAAAATAAATTGCAAACCATGAGGCACTTTACTTACCGAATACTTTCCCATGAGCTGCTCTATCTGCTTGTCCTTAGACTCAATTTGATGGTCTTTTGCTTCTAATGCTTTACGTAAGAAGGTTATTTCCTGCATGAATATCTGAGCCTGCTCGGTTAGCTTTTCATTTATAGCCCTCAACTCCTCCAATAATTGATTTTTGGGAGATTCATATATTTTTTCTGTAACTTCTGTAATCTCTGTGATTTCTTGATTGTCTCCCTGCAAATAATCAAGACTTACACCAAAATATTGGCTTAACAGGATAAGTTTTTCCAGTGTAGGGTTTGCACGACCAGATTCATATTCTGATATTGCGGAGGTAGAGACACCTAAATAAGCGGCAACATCTTTTTGTTTTGCCCTCTTTTTTGCCCTTAACTCACTGATTCTATGTGAAATATTAGCTTTTCCCATAATTTATGTAAAAAGTTTAATGTAAAAACTTGTTTTTTATAAGTAATACTGTAATCTTTGTAAACGAAAACGATACAAACACGTAACCGTTACGCAAATATAAGTTATTTAGTAACAAATACAGTGCCAAATCGAAAAAATACATTTATTCTGAGTGTTTTACATTAAACAAAAAGTGTGTTATGCCATTAACTTTAACAGATATAAAATCGAAGTATCAAACGCTTTCGCCTAAAGGCAAAGAGTTATTTATAAAAGCGTTTAATAAAGAGTTTGGATATGTTACATCTGCGTCATTTCGCCAAAAACTAAATGGCAGGTCGGAGTTTGTTGTTGTTGAAGCAAACTATATAGAAGATAATATTCACCTGTACGAGAATATAAAAAAATAATTCAAGCGTGGTAGAGCAGTTGGCAGCTCGTTGGGCTCATAACCCAAAGGTCGCGGGTTCGAGTCCCGCCCATGCAACAAAGAAAGCCCATGAGGGACAATTAATGTTTTGAACGGAACTGCATGGCAGGAACAACATACCCAACAGAGAGGTCTAAGACGCTAACGTTCAAAAGTATGCCTGCACCAAGCGGTAAAAGTCCGCACTTTCTTTACCATTACCCGAAGACGGTGGTCGGTAGTGCCACCAACGGAAACCGTATAGCTTAAAAAGTATGGCTTAGAGCGTACAGCAATGTAAGATGCAGGTTCGATTCCTGCTACGGTTGCAATTCAGCGTAACACAACTTACTGTAATCTGCTGTTTCCGCGCTGAAGAATTGATTTAAGTTAAATGTTTATTCGCTAATCAAATTGTGGTGGTACTGCTACCACGATTTACAAGGCCGCAAACGTGTGGCAATCAGTTCTTTGAGAGTAGGTAGAATGATGTTTAAATGGTTTACCGTTAGTTGTTTAAAAGCACGGGGCAGGTTTGCGCCGTGTTTTGCCACCGCGATTTTGGCCAAATCGTAAAAAGTTCTTTATGCTGATTTTCAGCGGCCAATGGTTTAATTATTCACAAAAAAAGCCCTGCAACGTTGGAGCGTGTGCAGGGCTAAAAAACTTTAATGTTTTATGATAATGCGACACAAATATAATCAACTTTTTGTGTGTTCCAAAAATATGGACAAGGCAACAAAAGAAGAAGTAAAAAAGCATTTCGGCCGCACAGGGCGACCCGTTCACTTTGTGCAAAACATCTGGTGCATATGATGAGCAACGACGAACTGTATCTGCGCGAGAAAGTCGCGTTTTTGCAAGAGATGATTAAAAAGCACAGCTATAACGATAGCTTGTGCGCCAAGTTCCGCGAAGAGTTGAGACCATTTCAGGCTCAATTAGATGAGTTGATGGCATACAAGGAAAAACAAAATTCCTTAGCCGCGATTATGCGGCAGGCCAAAGAAGCATTGGCCGACCTTAGAAATATGAAGGTAGGATAATAGCCTTCGCCCTCCCGATGACGGGGTAATCTGTTGCCCCGTTTTCTAAATATTTATTGAATGTTATAAATTATTATTTGTTATAATATGAGTAGTTTAAAGCAAACCCCCACCATTCCACAACCCAAGTACGTCATTTCGCCTGACCAAATTAAAACAGCGTACCGCAATGTTTTTGAATCCATCGACCTGTTTAACCAGCGTTGTAAGGAACTCAAACAGAAAATTAGGCTTAATTTCCATCACACCATTAAAGCCGTTATCAAAACTTATTTTCAGTTGGTTAATGCAGGGAAAGTGGCCTATGGAGACCCGATAGAGTTATCTTCTGCGCTCTTGGCCAAGTTCGCACGCAGCAAACGACACGCCGCGCAAGCCTATCGCAGACGCATGATTGAACTTGGTTTTATCAGCATTGCCGAAAACCCAACCCCTGACCCAGACAAGCCCCAATTTGGAAAGAAGTTTCAGCACTTCAATACGCTTTGGAACATTAACCTGAATGCCTTTCAGGAGCTTTTAGAGGTAACGGAGGCCGTTGAAGAGTTCGCAGCCAGTACACCCAATAACACTCCTTCTGGTGGCAATTCAAGCCCTGCTCCAGTTATCAACAACGAATGTCCACAAGCTCCGCAAGTAGCTCCAGACAGCCCTCAAAACCCCGAAAATTCGCTTAGAACACTATTTTACAAAATGTTGATTTTCAATATTTTACAAAAGGAACTTGGCGAAAAAATCGCCACAATTTTAAGATTCAAAATATGTTTTAATTCTAAAACATATTGTTATAATGACGTGGATTTGTGGATAAGTTCGGCTTGTGCACAAAACAACAATACTAAAAGCCAAATTTTAAAATCGGTTTTTTTCGGCAAATTGAAAGATTGGGGCAATTTTAAAATTTCACAGGGGGGCGCGGCGCGGCTGGGCGGCCTGTAAACGAAAAATGCCCATAGCTTGGGGCTATGAGCTTCAAATCTTTCACTTCGCTGTAGGGGGTCAAACCGTAAGACCGTGTAACTACATCACAAATGTAGCGTGTCTCGGTTGATTTTCAAAACATTTCAACAAAAAATTTATGGCACAAAAATTAGAACAACCGTCGGCTACCGAATCATTATTCGTAGTAACAATATACCGACCATACAATAATAAAAATACTGGTTATCAACACATTGATACCATGTATTCCTTTGATACTTCATTTGAAAGGTCTTTGGCTTTTGATGTAACTAAATTCGAGATGTACAAAGGCTTTGAAATGATTATAAAGCATTTGCAAAAAAACAAAGACCGTGTATTTCGCGCCTCTATCTGTGCAAATAAAATACTGAATACCACTAAGAAAGGTAGCATATCGGGCGAAAACATGAAACTTGAGTTAATGCTATTCAAAGGAATGAGCAAGCTACCTGATGGCGTACTTACCTACGAAAAATATCAAGAACAATTAGGCCAGTTGCGATACGAAGAAATGCGCCGCAAAGAAATGGAGGAAACGCAATGGTAGAAATAGCACGCAAAATGCCCGCCATTCCGATTAAGTTCAATTCGGGCGAGGCCAAATACATCAGGGAATTTCTGTACAACCTGTTTATTAACCCTTATACAGACAACTCCAAAAAGGAATACGATGCCAATTTCTGGACGGTGTACAGATTCTGGAATGCGAACTACAATAAGCTATTCTTTTTGTACGATACAAGAACTATACGTTTTGGCTATGAGAGTTTGATGGCATTCATCAAAATGCTTAATAATCAGAGGGAAAAAGAATTAGTTGATTGGGTCAATACGATTCACTTAGACGTCCAAGCACAAGAGCAAGCCAATGCCGAGATTGAATTTTTGGCCTTGCTGATAGCCTCTATCAAAGAGCAATACGCAGACTGGAAGCTCTCCAACCCTACCAAAGTGATAAACTTCGACACGCTTGCTTATGACAACGCCTAACGTATTATCAACCCAAGAATCTAACAGACTTCTTGACTTAGAGGCTGTTATAGAGAAAAACAAACAGGCTTTTTTGGAAGTTGGCGCAGCTCTATTAGAGATTCAGGAAAAACGCCTGTATCGAGAAGGCTACAACACTTTTGAGGAATACATCTCCGAAAAACATGGCATTGGCCGCAGCACGGCTTATCAGTACATCGCAGCCGTAGAGGTTCGTGAGCAGCTCATCGAATCAGGCGTTACTGATTTACCGCAAAATGAAGCTCAATACAGGCAGTTGTCAAACATCAGTTCTGCGCATCGGTCAGAGGTTTGGCAAGAGGCCACCGACACCGCTCAAGTAACAGGCCGAAAGGTTACAGCCAAATCGGTGTCCGCAATTGCGGACAAACGAAAACCACCAAAGCAATGTTCTTTGGTGGAGGACGTAACCGCCGAAGAAGTACCACAACAAGCAACGCTTTACATCGACGTACCGATGCAAAAGGTTGAAACTCCGCAGCCAGTCCGCGAAGCAGGTTTCGGGTTGGGTGGTCTGCATAAGAAGTCGGCCACACCCACGCCGCAGGCAGAGCCAGAGCCGAGCGCGTTGGAAGAAGAGATAGCCGAACTCAAGCAGCGACCTACACAGCTTGAGTATCAAATCGCACTGGGAAAGATTGAGGAGTTGGAACAGCAGTTGCAGCAAAAACAAGCCAATTCATACGAAGGCAAGGAAGTAACCAGCGATTTGTTGCGCCAAATCCTGCTTGAAAAATACGTTGATGGCCACGTGTTTATCAACTATCATGTACTTACTACCGATTTGATGCAGCATTGCAAGGAGCTAAAAACAAAAGCCGTTTTACACAAGCTCCTGACCAATTTTGCCAAGTCGTTGGCCGCATCGGATTTGTTCGTAACCGAAGGCGATAAACTGACTTTGCGCCGAGAAAAGCCCGCACCGTCTTCAATATACCCCGAAAAGATGTATTTAATTAAGTATAGTCGTCTTGCATCAAAGAACAAATTAGAGGAGGAATTTGCGGATTTTCTACGAGCATTAGATGGAGATATTGTGCATGATATTGAACGGTTTTTTGAGTACATAAACGACAAAATTCAGGCTGCAAACACAAGGCATAAACGCTGTAAGCCACTCAAAAAAATGGACATTTCTTCTTTTTATAATCATTTGAAAGAAGTACGAACATATACGTTCTTATCGTCGCAATGCCCATTGTATTTATGCGATTCAATTGCTGTAAAAATCACACCTGTTTCACCTTTAAATTTCTGATTTTATGATACTTCCAACTTATGATAATATATCTAATGCTTATGATAAAGCAAACAAGATGTATGATTTTTACGCAGGAAAGGCACGGCGTGCAAGAAAGTTTGAATACTTTGAAAAATACGCAGAATTAAGAGCTAATGAGTATGCAAAATGTCAAAGGTTGTTGTATTTGCGAATAAGGAAACATTCCTCTATTCACTCCGAAAAATTCGGACAACGCACTGATTTTGAAAAACAAAGTGCAATTTGGGTTGCTGAAACAAAAACACTTCAAAAAGCCAAAAGGCAACGTGATTTTGAATCAAAAATAAGGGTAGTTCTATGGTTTATGCAGGCGAGATTTTGCGCAGATTATGGCGAGTTTAATTGCGATAATTGCAGTAGAGTATTTGAACATTCCCCCGCTACAATTATGAGGGGAAAAGAAAAATTGTACAACTGTGTTTGTGGGTATTGCGCTAATGGTATTTCAGGAGAATATATTTATAATTAAACCTCAAAGCCCGTGCATCTGTGCGGGCATTTCCCCCGAAAAAATATGGAAAATTTAATTGTTAAAAAAGATTTCATTGTGGTATCTTATGCTGATAACCGTACAGCATTTGTTATCCCTTCCGTTCACGGAACAATTACCGATGAAAAATTAATTCAATACTGTCATTTTTTTTATGGTAGGTTTTTTGAAGATGTTTCTATTGAGTTAATTCCTGCTGCCTGCCGCACATTAACTGACATAAAAATCACCACTCCTGATAAGGTTATAATACTTGGATGGACGTATGTATCTGGTATAAAGGATAGCCTCCAAAACACATAATTAAACCCCCAAAAGCCCGTGCGATGTGCGGGCATTTCCTGTATAATTCAATAAAAAAATCTTTGGGCGTTGCCACCCGAAAAAGGGTGGCCGCTCCCTTACGGCTACGCTTACGCTTCGGCCTCTTGAGGAGGCGGCTGCGCCCCTTCAGGCAGCTAACGCATTCCAACCTAACCCCGTTCTTTTTTATGCAAAAAGCCTGTATCATTGTGTATGGCAATATCGCCAGTGGCAAAAGTACCCTGTGCCAACACTTACTACAACACCAAGCATTTGCCCACTATCAATACCTGTGCTTGGACGAAATTAAACTGGAGGCGTTTCAAAAAAATCAACAACTCAACCCCTTTCAATTGAACGAAAACGCCAAAAATGTTTTCTTTGAAAAACTCCAGACAATGCCCTTTGTTGTTTACGAAACATTAGGCATTGGCAAACTCTACGAGCAGGCTATCAAGCATTTGAAATCCGAAGGATACAGCCTGTTGTTTGTCTATAAAAGTTGCGCCCCGCAGCAATGCTTGACCTATTACCAGCAACGCAATACGATACAAGATTCGCTCAAGAAGCTATTGTTAATCAAGTCCAAAGAGTACGCCGTCAATTACCCTTATCTACTCCAATTACACGCACAGCTCAATGCACAAGCCACCAGTGCAAATCATCTTGTCGTAGAAACAATCACTATTCCGCAAGCCGTACTTGATTTTGTTGCGGTATAATTTCCGCCAGCAGTTCATTTGTCCTGCGTTTTGTCCCCCACGTCTTTTATCTTTCGGATAACAAATCTACAACCTATGTCCCAATATACTTATCGCGTCCCTGTAAACGCTGCGGTGGCCAAGTATTTTGCCGCCACCCACCCCCAACCGATTGCGCTTTCTCAATCAGTGGGCTTTCATAAAATGGTGTACAGCTCGCTACAATCTTATGCCAACATTCAAACGCAAAAAAAGCGATGCGAAGCCCAAGCGTATGTAGTTTTTGCGTTGTCGGCGAACTTGGTCAAATACCATCGTTTTTTTATGAAACCCAAACACGAAAAATTCGTGGGCAATGAACTCAAGCGAATGATGTATGCAGCCCTTTGCGCTTTTGTCAATGGTAGAGCTTCAGGGGAAACCATTAAAGACAGAATCATTGCCTTCATGGATTTGTACGGATTCACCGAAGAAGATGTACCCTTTGACACGCTCAAGAAATATTATTATCGCTATGACAGACGTTTTAAAGAAGCCATTGAGCCGATTTTATAAATCTATTTTCCGCCAGTAGTTCATTTGTCCCGCGTTTTGTCCTTTACCACGTACAGCGGTCTGAGTACCTTCGTTGCATGGAAAAAGGTATTGCGGATTTTCAGGGAGACAATTTCGGAAGTATCATTAAGCTCATGCTTATTGATTATCGCGAAGTGCTGTTCATTGCTCCCGCCGTCAATGGGACGGTTCAATCCTCTATCACTATTTCACAGGCCTCTCAATTTAGAGAGATTCATTTTTCGAGCGAATCGGCAGGATATACCGAAACATTCAATGATTCAAAACACGGCCATTTTTGGAAAAAAGACCTTTCGTTTTTTGTACCCAAAGACCGCCCAGAAGTAGTTGATTGGCTTTGGCAATATGCCGCCGTGCCTTGCATTGGCATTATTACCAACGCTCACGGGCAGCGTAAAATAATTGGGGCGATGGATAATCCGCTCTTGCTTTCCAAAGCAGATTTGGCCGTAAAAGAAAAAGTAACGGGCTTGGTTGGGCGTAGTTTTAGCTATCGAAACCAAAGCGCAAACCCTGCTTTCTTCTATGCGCCCCCACAATACTTACTCCTAAACGATGGCGGCCAAGTATTTCAAAACAACTTAGACCCAATACTTCTATGAGCGAAGGCAGCAAAATACATCAATTACCCGCCCTGACACGCGAACTCAAAGGCACGGATTTGTTACCTCTATCCGACGAATCGGGCAACGAGCCAACCTATAAAGTAACGCTTGCCCAGCTCAAGGATTTTGTGGCCGCCAATGTCAATAGCACAGAGATTAGCATTCCACAGCTCACCCTCTTGTGCGACAACAACAACGTGTTTTTGCGTTGGTCAGCGTTTAATCAAAAGTTCCTTGAATACCAGCCTGTTGTACACATTTTACGAGGCAAGCCCAGACAAAAAAGCAAGAAAAGAAATGGGTCAGATTTATCCGTAAAATTCAAAATATCAGCGCGTTGGACGCACCCCAAACACAACGATTCGGCCAATATAGGCCGCGCTACCGAGTTTGCTTTGCCCGCAGAAAACAGCCTGTTGGCCGTGCCAATTGAACGCGAACAATGGTTTAGAACCATGTCAGTCAATGAAGGACATTACAGGCTCATTCCCAAAGGTGTAAAAAACTCATCGGGCAGAGACATTCGCAAGAATCAATATTTTGCCTTCGCGATTCAAATTACAGTCGATGGCAAAAAATATTACGGAGCATTCAGCAGAGTAGTAAAAATCGGATACAACAGAATACAGGCCATTGGTGGTCTGACGGATAAAGTATTGGCAGCAGGAGAAATGACAGACAATTATATCCCTGTGATTCAGCTACTTTAAAGACATGGCAAGGCGCGAGACAGTAGGGCCAATAATGGCAATAGCTGAGTAGTGTAGGCCAGTAATGGCAATACACGAGATGCGCCCGCCTTTTCATTTCAAAGCCTATTCAGCCCCTGAATAGGCTTTTGTTTTGTCCTTTTTTGAGGATAATAATTCAGGCAGGTTTGCGCTGCACATTAACCTAACCTAATAACCACTCTCCCATGAATGCCCAAGCCATTGCCGCTATTCGCGCCCTCTCCAGTAATTTTTTAATGGAAGATAACATAGCCGCTACTTTATTGCCTTTAGCAATGAAAATGCTATTTGACCCACAGGCGCAGGCAATGGCGGGCAACATGGAAACTCCCACATTGGCAACTTATGCCATCAATGGCGACCCCTCCACAGGATTTAGTGGCTATACGTTGGAGCAAGCTCCCGCCCAATCTATCGCAGTGGTGGAGGTGCGAGGCCCTTTGATGAAGGAATCAAGCTGTTTTAGTGCAGGCACTAAAGAACTTATGAGCCAATCACTTGCCGCAGCCGCACACCCCAATATTGCCGCTGTTATGTTTGTATTTGACACGGGAGGAGGCAGCGTAGCAGGCACAGAAGTATTTGCCAATGCTATCAAATCTATTTCCCAAGACTATGGCAAACCCACCCTTGGCATGGTAGAAGACTTGGCCGCCAGTGCAGGTTATTGGTTGCTTTCCGCCTGTGATGAAATATACGCTTACTCGGAAAGCTCCATGGTTGGAAGTATTGGCACAGCCATCGCAGTCAATGACATGAGCAGTATGCTTGAAAAAATGGGCGTGAAAGAACACTATGTAACAGCCACGGCCAGCGCGGAAAAAAACAAAGATGTGATAGAGGCCAAAGCAGGGAATTATGGACCGATTCGCAAGAATATGCTTGACCCCATTAACGAAGTTTTCCGCAATGCCGTCATAACCAACCGCCCCAATCTGGCCATTGATTTGAAAACAGAAGCCCCCGTTAATGGGGCCATGTACATGGCGCAAGAGGCCGTAAACATTGGCCTACTCGATGGAATATGCTCCATGCAAGAGGCTGTTAATAAGCTACATCACCGTATTCATTCATAAATAACACTCTTTTTTTCTTATGAATTTCCTTAACAAATTCCCAAACGTATTGGCTCTTTCCACCAAGCCAGAAACGCAAATCACACAAGAGATGATTGCCAAAGCCAATGCAGATTTGGCCGAAGCAAAAATAACAGGTGTAACGCTATTGAGCAGAGAAGCTGCTGAGGCAGCGCAAGCCAACGCCGACAAGGTAGCAGACTTGCAAACCAAACTCGATGCGGCGACTGCTAATGCTTCCGCTTCCGCCGATAAAATTACAGCCCTTGAGCAAGAGGTTACCAAGCTCAAGGCCGACAACCAAAGTGCGGGGGACAATCACACGTCCATTCAAGGCAAGAAGACAGAAACAGACGGTGCAGACCCGCAACAAACAGCTTATAACGCCAGCTCATTTGATTTTAACCAACGCGCCAACAAAGCACTTGGTAAAAGCTAAAATGCTGTTTGGTAATTACTTATCCATTTTAAAGCCACTCTATACCTATGTCATTAAACTTAACTACACTCAGTGAGGCTTTGGGGGCCTATTATCGCCAGAAAAAAGCTGACATTACGAGTAAGCTCTACACGCAAGAAGATGCGCGTAAGTATTTTACTAAGGCCAGCTCATTTGATTTTAACCAACGTGCCAAAAAAGCACTTGGCAAAAAATAAAATGCTGTTTTGCAATTACTTATCCATTTTTAAAACCACTCTATACAACCCATGTCATTAAACTTAACTGCACTCAATGCGGCTTTGGGCGCGTATTATCGCCAGAAAAAAGCTGAAATTATGAGTAAGCTCTACTCGCAAGAAGATGCGCGTAAGTATTTTACTGTTGTCTCAGGCATTCAGGACGAATACGTGATGACGGAAATTGAAATCGCCGAGATGATGCAGCCTTACCAAAAAGGTTGGACACCGAAGGGAAGCGTCAATTTCAAGCCCGAAATCATCAAAAATCGCCCCGTAAAAGTGGATTATACCTTTAATCCCAAAGACCTTGAGGCCACTTGGATTGGCCACCTGAAAACAAACAATTCATCACCTGAAGCATATCCTTTTGTCGAGTACATCTACGACAAAATTACTGAACGCCTCAAACGAGACATCAATAAGTGTACCGTGAACGGCTCTTATGTTGCGCCGACTCCTGGTGTTGCAGGCGGGGCAATGACTTCCTTTGATGGTATTTTGAAAGTAACCGCCGACGCTATTACCGCAGGGAAAATAGTGCCAACCGCAACAGGAACAATTTCCGCTGCAAACATCGTGTCTAAAGTCGAATCGGTCTTCGATTCGGTAAATAGTGAGTTTCGCGATGGCGAATTAGTCATGTTGATTTCGCCGACGCATCGCCGTAATTATTTCCGTGCCAAACGTGGTGCTGATTTTCAAAACGACTTGACCGCAGCCGCTAATTCAACACTGGATTTCACCAATTGTACGATGGTTTCACCTATGTACATGAACGGTTCTAATCGCATCATTATCACGCAAAAAACAAACTTGCTCATGTTGGAGGACGGTGTAAACGAGGAAGAAAACATCATCGTCCAATCCAATCGCCGAGAGCTTGAAGTCATGGTTGATTTTAAACGTGGTGTTGGCTTTGGCATTACAGAAGGGTTGGTTTGGGCAAACGAACAAGCCTAATCTTACTTGCCTACACAAGGATATTTCTTATTGATTCTCAACCAATTCTATTTTAATAAAATGGCCTTAGAAGATTTGACAAAAGCGCAGCTCATTGAAATGCTTGCTGCCAAAGACAAAGAAATTGCAACCCAACAAGCCGCCCTTGAGGACAAAGACAAACAGCTCTTAGCCCAGCAAGAGGAATCAGATTTGGTGATTGCCGACATTACCGCCCGATTAGATGTCGCCCAACAAGCCAGCTTGGTGGCCGCCCGTAAATTCGGCAAGTTCGTTGTTACGCACAAAGACAAAAGTTATCGTGTGGCCGCACCGAAATTCAACGTACCACCCTTTGGCGTGATTTCTGCTGAAGAGCTACTCAATCGCCCCGATGTCGTGGCGGCACTGTTAGAAATGGGTTCAAGCGTACTGGTAGCAGTACAGGAAGGAGAAGAATAAGCCATGTTGATGAATATTCAAAATCTCCGCGTCAGAGATGGCGCAAACAACGATGCAGGGATTCAGGTCGATATAGCCTATATCCCTTACTCATGGATTAAGACGTGGCCCACCACCAAGGGCATAGACACCGCCGCGAACTTCGAGGAACTGGTGAAATACTTTGGCAATTTTGAGTTGTACGAAGGAAAATATTGGTGTATCATCGAAACGACCGCGAACAAAGGTATTCTCAAGAGTACACTTGCTGGTGAGCGCGATGGCCGCAGTGCCGAAAATGATTTGGAATTTGTTCACCCTGGCAACGAAGCGTATCTGCTTGGTTTCATTGAATTTTTCAAGAATACCCGCACGGTCTTGGCTATTCGCGAGCGCGATAAAACAGAGTGGCGTATCGTTGGCAGCGAAGGTTTGCCCGCCTCTCTCAAGACAGGGGAAGTTACCACAGGGGGCGAGGTTAAGGACTTGAAACACGCCAAAATCTCCTTTGATTCGGCTGGGCGCATTGCCAAAATTTATTCGGGACTAATCGCCTTCAAAACACCGCTCAAAATCAGACTTGACTTTACAGGTGGTAGCACCGAATATGTAGAGTACGGTAATCAAACCTATGCGATTCCAGTCAATACGGCTGATGCTAATTTCTTTGTCTTTGAAGACGGACGAACGTTGCATAAAGTGGTAGTTACGGCTGGCGACTTGCCAACAGGAATGACGGCCAGTGTGGTAAATGGTAAGATTGTCGTGGAAGGCACACCAACCGTTGCAGGTATTTACGGCTTTACCTTGGTAGGACAAATCACTGCCGACGGCACGGCCACTGGCACGGTGGTAGAATCTTCTACTTTTGAAATGACGATTGTAGTCACAGATTAATTACTCATATATTTTTGTTATTTGGAAAAAAGCCTTTGCATTTGCGAAGGCTTTTTTTATGTTTGTTGTGCCAAAACATTTTTAAAACACCATCCCCCAGCTTGACTTAAGACTTGCTTGGGTGCGGGGGCATTATGCCCCTAAATGATGGTGTTCATTTGTTTTGGCGAATGCACCCAAGCACAATAAAGTCATGGAGCAAACGCCAGCACAAGATTTTGGCCACATATTCGATGCTTTCGCACGAATGTATGAGCCTGCCGAGAGCGTAAAAAACGCTGAAATGTTTAAAACAACCGCACAAATCCGCGACATTATTGTCGCGCATTATGGCTATTGTATTCCTGAAGACAGCATCAACCGCGCACTGGTGGACAGAAAATTCAAAACCTATGCCATGCCCGATACGGGTGAAATCGTTTGGCTTTTAGCCGCTTGGGACAACTCATAACAGGGGCATCAGCCCCTATTATTTTGTCCTTTGTGCGTATCCATACAAGCCTATTTTTGCTTGCATGGACGATATTAAACAATGGTTATCCAGTGGAATGGATTATGGCGTAGGCCTACACCTCTACGAGCTGTACGGCCAAAATGCGACGTTAAAACGTATGTTTGCCAAAGGCAAAAACACGTATAACGCGCAAAAATTGCGTGCCGAGCTGGAGCGCATTGTAGAAGCATTCCAACCATTGGCAGAAGCGGCCACCGCCATTCCACGCCGCGAAATTCGCAGCGTGGAGCGGATAGAAAACGCCCCCGAAGAAATCGCCGCATTAGAAAAGAAATGGCGCAGTTTGTATGCAGAAATGGCCTTTCTGCATTCCAAACTTGACAGTTGTCAGCGCGACGATGAGCGCGGCACAATGGCCTTGCGCATCTTATCGCTTGACAAAGAAATCAATGAAATCATTGACCAACTGAGTTATTACAAACAGCATGGCAAACTACCCGACCCCATGCCCGATGAGGGGAAGGTCTTGGAGAGCCTTGACCGTGCCGTTTTAGAGAAAATGCGCAAAAATCTCATTGCCAACATCTCCCATGCCAAAGCAGGGAGACGTTCGGCAGACAATTTGGCGGCCATGATAGAACGAAAAGAACTTATCACACACATACTGGAGAAATGAAATCACTGTTCAACAGCCAAGCGTTACAACGCTCCTCTATCGAGGAGCTGGGCAGCAGTAGCAGTGTGGCCAAAGCGATTCACCTCTCCAAGCCCACGACTACTGTCCAGTTCGGCACATCATTACAACACCTCAAACAAGTAATCGGGCAACTGGCGCAAAATGAAGTAATTCCTTTTGCTACCCACGGAAAATGGAGCAGTCATGAACTGCTGCGCTACCTCTTGCAGTTCACAGGACCTGCAAGCGTATCGCTCACCACATGGGCCATTACGGAAGAGCCTTTGCGCATGATACACAAGCTCATCGAGGAGGGGCAAATTACCGAGTTTAATTGCGTCTTTGATTATCGCACCGAGAAACGCAAGCCAGAAGCCTTGCAGTTTGCTCAGTGCATTGTTTCGCGTGTCAAGCTCACGCATTGCCACGCAAAAATACTGGTCGTACAAAATGACCATTGGCAGGTGACAGTTGTCAGTTCTGCCAACTTCACCAACAATCCGCGTTTGGAGGCAGGGACTATTTTCACTCTCCCTGCGGTGGCGGATTTTTACAAAAATGTGATTGATAACGAGATTAATAAATGAATACACTAAACCTAAACGAAGAACAGCTCAAAGAACTGGAGGAATTTGCCATGCTGCATTTTTCTCTCAAGCAATTGGCCATCTTAGTCGGCATTGGACTCGAATCGCTCCAGCAGGAAATGGAGCAAGACGAGTCTTTGGTGCGGTTGGCCATACAACGTGGCCGACTATTGTCCGAAGCCAAATTGCGTAAAACAACGCTTGATTTGGCCGAAAATGGCTCATCTCCCGCGCTCACCGCCGCATTGAAATTGATTTTAGACCGCAAAATGGAGGATATATAAAATGGAAGAGTTTGGTCAAAAACTACCCGCCCACGTAGCCAAGAAAGTCGAAAAAATCGAAGATGTCGATGCCATTATTGCCTTTCTTCGGGGAACGGATAACACCGATTTGTCGGAAAAACGCAAAGAGCTATTGATACGATATGATTTTATTGACAATCAAATTCGTGCCATGATTCGCGAAAGCCAAATCGTTAAAATCATTCAGAAGAAATTCGAGATTTCGCAGGCGACCGCCTATCGCTCCATTAGCGAAACCAAACGTGTTTTTGCCAGCATTTCGCGCAATGACAAGGAGTATTACAGGCGTGTGGCCATCGAATGGTCTTTAGATGCCTTGCGCATGGCGCATGAAGCCAAAGACCTCAAGGGCTTTAATGCAGCGTTGCGTAACTTCTACGTTATCACGGGGCTGAACAAAGAAGTCGTGGATATGCCTGACTTTGAGAAGTTAGTGCAGCATAGCTACCAAATTAATCTACCTCCCTCGGCCAATGAGTTTTTACAAAAACTCATGCAAGGGGGTGCGATTAATTTTTCAGAAGTCAAACCACCCAATGCCGTTACATTGGACATTTCGCACGAGGAGGTGAAAAATGAGTAAGGAAAATGACGGCATTTTAGAGTTTAACCTGCCTCAATTGGCTGTTATCTATGCCCAGCAGCCTAACGTCTATTTAGAAGCAGGTCGCGGGTTGGGCAAATCCACTATTTTAGCGTGGCGTATGAAGGAATTAACGCACGCGATGCCACGTTCGGCCATGGTGATTGTAGGGGAAACGTATCAGCAAATTCTCACGCGAACCTTGCCTTCTACGATTTCAGGCCTTGCCCGATTAGGATACCATCACGGGCTACATTACTTTATTGGCCGTCGCCCACCTGCTTCATGGAAATGGTCAGAGCCTTACGAGCCACCATTGAATTACGAACATTTTATGATATGGTACACAGGGGCAGGGTTTCACTTCGTTTCACAAGACCGCGTCGGCTCTGGCCGCGGTCTGAATACCGATGCCATTATCGGCGATGAAATGCAGCTACTGGATTATGAGCAGCTATTTCATGATGTCTTAGCCACCAATCGGGGCGGCAAAGACCGACCTTTCGCCGATAGCCGCTACCATCACAGTACCATGTTTGCGGGTACAATTGCATGGACAAACAAAGGCAAGTGGATATATGCCAAAGAAGAATTAGCCAAGCAGAACCCCAAAGAGTATTGTTATATCCGCGCTTCTTCCGAACACAATCGCCATAATTTGGGCGATAAATGGTTTAATGATTTAAAACAAGAACTTACCCCCATGCTCTACAACGCAGAAGTATTAAACATTCGTCCAGAGAAAGTAGAAGGTTGTTTCTACCCACTGTTTGACGACAACATACACACATACAACTCATTCAACTACACGCATTTGGATAAGTTGAATTTTGACTTTTCTAAAATTGCCGCGCTTGATTGGCAACAATATGGCGATGTGGACGGCAACCGCCCTTTTGACATTGCCTGCGATTGGGGCGCAACCATCAATACATTGGTGGTACGCCAAGAGCATGAGACGACACACTACAAGGAGAGCCGCGCCGTCCATGCGATGTTTGTCAAGACACCACAACGCATACAGGACTTGGCCACTAAGTTCTGTGACCACTATGCCACCAAGCCATGCAAAGACGTACACTTCTACTATGACCACACGGCCATCTATCTCGACGCTATTCGTACCGTGAGCTTTGCCGACGAGTTTATGGCCGTACTACGCAAGCGTGGTTGGACGGTTTATCCGCACTACATTAACAAGGCCGCCAGCCATCATACGAGGTATCTGTTTTGGGGCATCGCCCACAGCGAGACCAATGGCCGACTACCGCGTTTCCGCTACAATGCCACGACCGCCAAGTATTTAATTATTTCGATAAAGAATGCAGCCGTGCGAGAAGGGCGCAATGGTTTTGAGAAGAATAAGAATGCAGAGCGTGACATCAACGCCAAGCAGGAGGAGACGACACACTTCTCCGATGCAGACGACACGCTATGTTATGGCAAGTATGGCATGGATAGCGGCAACAATCACAATGACGTATTCATAGATACCATGTACAGCATTTAGTATGCCACAGCGATAAGGAAGAGGCCACGCAAGAAGCGTGGTCTTTTTTTATGGCCATACCATAGGGGGCATACGGAAGGGGAATCGGTGTGCTAAAGCACGCTATATAGGGGACGGCTTTAGCCGCTACAAGCCCCATAGCAGCCCATTAGAAGGCCGCATTTACTCACGCACGCCCAACCGTTCCAAGCATACCCACAGCGTCATATATCGCGAAAAAATGCCCCTGACAACTGTCATTCCTTCTTAGGGCGCGGCATCGCCGAAACGCGCGATTTTTGAGAAAAAAAAGGCTTATTTCGCGCTTAATGCGCTGATTTTCAGAATTTTATTTTAAAAAAAATGAGAAAATCACTTGCATAGTTCGTACATTTTGCCTATCTTTATAATGTTAAACGATTGAAGGACAGTTGTTTAACACGCATTTTTAACCATTTAAACGCATTTACAATCATGGCAAAAAAGAATAATAGTACAGCAGAAAAGCCCAAGAGAACGCCCGAAGAAATCGCAGCCTTACGCGAAGAAGCCAAAGCAAAATTTGGCGTTTCAACAGGTAGCGAAGTACAACCACAGGAAGAGCCGCAAGCCGTAGCACAGGAAGAGGCCACACAGGGCGCAGGGTTTAGCGAGGAGCTTTTACAAGCCGCCGAAGCAGAAGCCGACAGAATCGCCGCAGAAGAGGCCAACACCACCGCAAGCAGCCCAAGCCCTGATTTAGCCGCCTTGCGTGCTGAATTAGAAGCCGAAAAAAAGACCTACGAGGCCGCCAAACAACAGGCCATAGAAGCCAACAAAGCCGCCTACGACCAAAAAGAAGCCGCCCGAAAGTTGCAAGCTGATTTACAAAAGAAACTGGAGGAAGTTGAAGCACGCGAAGCAGCCGCAAAAATGGCTTTAGAGGAGGCCGATAAAATCAAAGAAGACGCGTTGTTATTGGCAGGCGAGCCGACCGCAGAACAAAAAGAGTTGCTTTTAGCCGTTGAATCAGAAAGAAGGGCTAAAGTAGTAGCCAAAGCCGCCGAGATAACGGGAACAATTAACACGTTATCCATTAGACAAAAACAACTCACTACTTTGCAAACAAATTACAGCGATACCGCTACACTTATAGTCAGTAGCGGAATGGGTTATAACAAAGACATACAACTCTCTTTTGAAAATAAAAAGATAGTTTCAACGGTACTTAATTTCTTAGCAGAAAAAACCGCCCAGTCATTAAGCCAAAAGCAAACAGAGCTTAACAGTTTAGCACTCTAAACCACTTTTAAACAAAAAAGGCCGCAAGGTACTACCAATACCAAGCGGCCAACACGTAAACATTTTAACAACGTAAACGCATCTGTAAACAGGGTGCAAATATCATGAAATCTTACGAGAATAACAAACAAACGGCCAGCCCACAGGCCGACGGGACAAGCACGCCCGAAAAAAAGACCAATCCACGCCGCGA